>JBJTHA010000289.1:0-3932 GCA_046094265.1 Cytophagales bacterium | reverse complement strand
GTATATAATGCAGCAGATGGAGAAGAGTTTAAATTGGGCAAACTAACATTGCGGGTATTACACACTCCCGGTCACACACCTGAGTCTAGCTGTTTTTTGCTTTTGAGCGAAGATAAAAAACCGTATGCTATTTTTACAGGCGATACATTGTTTGTGGGTGATGTTGGCCGACCTGATTTGTTGGATGGAGTGATGACACGCGAGGAGCTGGCCAGCATGCTGTATGATTCGTTGAATAACAAAATAAAAACCTTGCCCGATACTACCATCGTTTACCCCGCGCACGGTCCTGGTTCAGCTTGCGGAAAAAACATCGGGAAAGAAACCTTCTCTACTATTGGCGAGCAGAAGAAATTCAATTACGCCCTGCAAAATGTTTCTCGCGAGCAGTTTATTGAGCAAGTGACTGATGGTATTTTGCCTCCACCCAGCTATTTCTTTGAGGATGCCCGCATCAACAGGCATGGCTACACACCGGTGGAAGACGTACTGGCAGCAAGCAAAATAGCACTTACTGTGCAGCAGTTAAAAGACGAAATCAGTCGCGGTGCCGTGGTGTTAGATACACGTAAGGCTGATGATTTTGAGAAGCGATTTATTCGCGGTGCGATAAACATCGGCTTGAACGGCCAGTATGCTATTTGGGTAGCTACCCTGCTTAGTATGAAGCAACCCTTGGTATTGGTGACAGATGAGGATACAGAGTATGAATCTATTTTGAGATTGGCTCGGGTGGGCTTTGAAAACGTGGTGGGATACCTCGCTGGTGGAATGGAAAGTTGGGACGGAGACATCGACACCGTGCGCTCTATTTCCGCAGAAAAGTTGAAGACAGAAATGCAACAGGGCGCTGAAATTTTGGACGTGCGTAAACCAAGTGAATGGAGTGCTAGCCATTTAAAAGATGCACATTTTATTCCACTTGCCAACTTTCCAAAAAATCTGGTGTCACTGGACAGAAGCAAACCCTACATTGTACATTGTGGCGGTGGCTATCGTTCCATGACCGCGATCTCGATTATGAAGCGTGAGGGTTTTAAGAATTTGATAAACGTATACGGTGGTTTTACTGCCATGGTGAATGTAGGGCTGGAGATAGAAACAGAGGTAGTAGAGGCCTAAGTAATCTTCTGAAGGTCGTCAGGCGTATCAATATCTAGTTCACCGCCTTCAAAGTAAATCGAGTCAACATCTTCAAGATTTTGTTGAATCAGTTTCTTGGCTCCTTCGCTGTCGGCCATGGAAAGTAAATTGCCAAACATTTCATTCTTGAACAATGCGGGTACGCCCAATGTGTTGAGGTAAGAGGAGCAGATCACGCGATTGCTGGATTGACCAGAGCGCTTAATCAAGCGCTGTAGATGATCGCTCGTGAGCCGCGGCTGATCGCACACCAAAACAATTACCTCTGTGGTAGCTGGCCATTGAGAAAGAACACCCAGCATACCTGCTTTTAACGAGTTGCCTATACCTTTTTGCCAGTGGGCGTTTGGTATGATGGCAACATCCAAGTGAGCGATGTGTTGGTGGTGTTGCTCATATTGGCTACCCAGCACTACCGCCACCTGTTGGGTACATGCATATGCAATGGTAACCGTCCTTTGCAATAGTGAATGCCCTTGGAACTTTACGAGCTGTTTGGGTTGCCCGAGTCGCGTGGACGAGCCTGCTGCCAAAATCAAGATAGTTAAATTACGCACAAGAAGAAATTTTAAGATGCCAAGTTTTCCAATGTTTCACCAACCCAATACACCTGCTTGAAAACCTGATCACCCTCGGCATCGCGCTGGTGAATTGGGCCAGAGTTGTATTTCAAAAATCCGCCAGATCGGTTGGCAAACTTGCTTTGAATTTCGGCAATAATTGAAACAGCTATTTCTTCTGCGGCCTCCGCCCCAATATCCAAGCCAATAGGGGAGTGGATACGTTGCATTTGCTGGGGTGTCAGTTCAATTCCCTCATGTTTGAATTCCGCCAACATTTTATCAAATCGCTTCCGCGGCCCCAAAATACCAATGTAAGGTGCCGCACTGTGCAGGAGTTTTTTTAGCGCATCGCGGTCATATTCGTAGTTGTGCGACATCAATACGCAAGCTGTAAAGGGCGTTATGTGGAAGTTGCGGTCAATGAAGTCGCGTTGACACAACGAAAGATTGTCGGCTTGTGGAAAGAAAATTGGCGCTATATGTGCAACACATTCGTCAGTGACTTGCACCTGCCAATCAAGCGTTTTTGCCAATTGGCTTACGGGTCGTGCGTCAAAACCGCCACCAAACAAAATAACAGAGATGGTTGGCTGAACAAGCTCAATAAAAACTTCGAAATCTTCTTCACCTAGGCGAAAATTCTTTATCTCCGATCTTTTAGAGGAAAAAACCTGCAGCAGTGATGGTTTAATTTTTTCAGCTAGTGCAGCTTTTGAAAGGGTTGAAAAATTGCCAGAGGCATGTATCAGCAATTTTTCGCCAGTTCCTTTTCCTCTGATGATAGTGGCTATGGCCACTGGCTGGTTGGATGCCAAGCAATTTTCAAAGATTGAAAGAGTGCTTTCTACATTTTGCACTGGCTCAATCAATACATCTATCACGCCATTGCACCCCAGACTAATGCCAAGATTTTGGTTGCTTTCTTCCCGCGTGTCGTATGTTACTGTCATTGCCTTATGGTCGGCCATCACCTTGCGTGCTTTACGCAATGCATCTCCTTCCAGACAGCCGCCACTAATGGAGCCCACCCACTTGCCATCGTCTGTGATGTACATTCGCGCACCAGGACGCCTATACGATGAGCCACGCACCTTCACTACGGTGGCGATGGCGGCCTGCCGTGTTTTATCGGCTTGCCGATGTGCATCAATAATGACCCTTAATTCCTTCAAAGCACTTAAATTTACTTGAGCATAATTACAGAATTTGTCTCAAATAAACCACGCGGCCTATGCCGCCAGACAAAAACCGATATTTTTGCAATTTCTAACCTATGATCAAACCCTACACTATCGGCATCACAGGGGGCAGCGGCTCGGGCAAAACTTATTTTTTGCAGGGTCTCAGTTCCATGTTTCAACCAGAAGATATTTGTTTGATCTCGCAGGATAATTATTACAAGCCGCGTAACCAGCAGCCGATAGATGAAAATGGCATTCAAAATTTTGACTTGCCTGTATCGATTGATCGGGAGGCATTCCTCATGGATCTGCTTAAGATCAAATCGGGTCAAAACGTAACAAAAAAGGAATACACGTTCAATAATCCAAATGCAGATCCGAAACTGTTAGAGTTCAAGGCCGCACCGATTATTATTGTAGAGGGTTTGTTCGTGCAGTTTTTCGAAGAAATTGAAAAGGAGCTTGACTTACGCATTTTTATTGAGGCTAAAGACCATGTAAAGCTCGGCAGACGCATCAAGCGCGACCAAGTGGAGCGTGGCTATGATTTGGATGACGTATTGTATCGTTATCAGTACCATGTGATGCCGATTTACGAAAGCCAAATTGAGCCCTTGAAGCACCAGGCCGATTTGGTGATACCCAACAATAGCGACTTTACGCGCGCTTTAGAAGTGTTGGTTAACTTCCTAAAGACAAGGGTTTCTTAACTCTACTTTGTCACAACAATTTTGCTGAAAATCAGATAGATAGCTATCTTTGAGCATCAGCAAAAAAATAAAAGCGGGAACCGCTGATAAGAGAGAACGGCTTCCGCGAATTATGTAAAAACCAAAACAAATATGATAAGAAAACTACACTGGCAAAAGGTCTGCATGGCCGCATTCAAGCCTTTGTAGAAGGCTTTTCTTCGTGTTTCAAACTCATCAACAGCCGCTCTCAGGAGGTCTGCTCGGATTATTTGTTCGGTCTGTATGTTTCCGACAAACGCAATTGCGATAAGATCAGCAAAAAAGTTGAGCGCCACTCACAATCCCTGAACCAT
>JBJTHA010000288.1:0-3132 GCA_046094265.1 Cytophagales bacterium | reverse complement strand
TAATAATTGTTATAACATTTTTTTTCTATGTAAAATTGAATAGAAAGACTAATTTCAACCGTTGAACATTCAATTTAAACTACTGGTATGTTTTTTCTAAAATGGATTAAGCGCATCGGCCTTGTCGCAATCGTATTACTGGCTGGCCTTTTTTGCTTCGCCTACTGGGGTTCTTATTCAGAAGGTATTCGTTCTGGAATGGTAGTCAAGATCAGCAAAAAGGGCTGGATTTTTAAAACCTACGAGGGACAACTAAACCTACAGACATTTGGTGCAAATAAATCTGTTAATATAGTTTCGGAGTCATTCGAGTTTTCAGTTGAGCCCGAACACCCCGAGGTAATCAAAACCCTTGAGGAGGCGTCATTAAGCGGAGAGCGAGTGAGCTTGAAATATACTGAACGAATGATGACATTTTTTTGGCGGGGCGATACCAAGTACTTTATAACGGAAGTGGAACGATTGAAATAAATGAAATGAAAAAAGCTGATTTGATCGTTGTGTATGGTTCGTATGGGTATACCGGCAAACTTATTGTGCGGTTGTGCAAGCAGAAGAAACTGAACGTGCTTCTGTCGGGCAGAAACGAGGCCGCTTTGCAAAAACAAAGCAACGAAACTGGGTATCCATTTGAGGTGGTAGATGCAGCTGACCATCAGAGATTGGTTCAATTATTAACACCCGCAAAGCTCGTTATTCATTGTGCTGGCCCGTTCAAGCACACCGCAGCGGCTATGGCCAAAGCTTGTTTGGAAACTGGAACCCACTATACAGATATTACAGGTGAACATCAGGTTTTTGAGTCGTTAGCTCAGCTAGACGACCTCGCCAAAGAAAAAGGCATCATGGTGATGCCCGGCACGGGTTTCGATGTCGTGCCTTCTGATTGCCTTGCATTGCACTTGAAAAATCGGTTGCCTTCGGCCACGCATTTGCAATTGGCTTTTACCATGTCGAAAGGTGGGTTGTCTCGTGGTACTGCCAAAAGCATGACAGAAGGTTTGGGGTATGGAGGGCTTATTCGCCAAAACGGTAAACTTGTCTATTCTGCTTTGGGTTCGAAAGTAATGGAAATCGACTTTGGAAGTTTTAAAAGTAAAACGCTGTGTATCCCTTGGGGCGATATTTCAACTGCATGGAGGAGCACAGGCATACCAAATATAGAAGTCTACACGGGTGCCACAGATAGCATGATTGCCAACGCCAAGCGAAGCAACTATATGAATTGGTTGCTACGGCTGAGTTGGGTGAAAAAGTTCATGTTGAAACAGATTGACAAGAAGCCTGCCGGGCCTAGTGAAGAGAAGCGCGAAAGCGGCCGAAGTTTTTTATGGGGCAGAGTGACCGATGCATCGGGCAAGAGTTGTGAAAGCCGTTTACAGACCCTAAGTGGTTACAAACTGACAGCCGAGACCGCTGTTTTGATTGCTGAGAAAATATTAAGGGGAAACTACAAGCCCGGATACCAAACGCCAGCAATGGCTTACTCTGAAAAATTGATTTTGGAAGTAGCCTCTACAGAAGTTATTGATGTCTAACTATTGAGTGATCCTGCTGTTCACTGGCTACACTCGACATCAAAAAGGCACCAATCATTGATATACCGAAAAATATGGCCAGTGCCCAAAGGCTCCATGGGGCCAATTGTTTTAGCCCAAACCAATCGCGTGTGGTTATCAAAATGGCCAGACCCATACCCGACCGGATGATTTCCCAAATGAATGCGTAACGATTATTGTCTAACAAATCGGTAATCGCGTACACACTAAGGAAAACAAAAAGTCCGTACACATAAATCATCGGGCTACCAATACTTGCAATGTTGCCGAACAAATAACTGATAAAGAGCAGCAGTGCGACCAGTTGGAACCACGACCACCCTTTTAGCGTGCTTGAGGTTTGTGGGTCATACTTTTCAAAATGATACACATCTGATATTTTATAAATCGGATATTCAGCAGCCACATCTGATGGTCGCCAGCCTAAGGGCATGAACCATATCCGTAGTTTATCGAAGTAACTGCTGGCATGCCACGCGTCTTTGATCAACAGCCATAGGTGTACAAAATTGATTTTGATGGGGTTCCAGGTTCTTACCGGGCGGGTCACTCCATATACTGGCGGAACGTTTGGGAGCTCTTCTTGAAAAGTGCCAAAAAGCTTGTCCCAAAAAATAAAAATCTGCGAATAATTTTTATCCAAATATTCCGGGTTGATGGCATGGTGCACCCGGTGGTGCGATGGCGTAACGATGACATGTTCGAGGAAGCCCATTTTACCAATGTGCCTGGTGTGGTACCAAAACTGGGCGAATAAATGCAGCGGTGCTACTACCGCTATTACGTTGGCGGGAACCCCTAACACAGCAGCCGGAAACAAAAACACCGCAAATATTTTTACAATCGATGAGATGCTTTGCCGCAATGCACATGCAAGGTTAAACTCCTCGCTACTGTGGTGAATGATATGGTTGTTCCAGAATAGATTGTATTCATGTGCAATGCGATGTACCCAATAGCCAGCAAAATCCAACGCTATAAAAGCTATGAGGTAGGTGAGCCAACCTGAAGGCACATGAATCAAAGCTAGCTTACCCAAGAGCCATGGGTAAGAAACTACAATAACACTCAACCCCAGTACATCTTTGGTAACATTGGTAATGCCTGAACTGAGACTAGAAATCATGTCGTTGGTGCGCACGGTGTCAAAACCTTTGCGCCATCCCCACCACTTTTCAAATAAAACCAGCAACAAAAAAGCTGGCATGGCAAACAACAAAATTTTTCCGTACGCTTCCATAATTATCTACGAAGTTATGAAAAATCAATATGAAAAGCCCTTGATTTTTTTATAAAGCGAAATAGCATGACGATCCGTTAACCCGGAAACAAAGTCAACAACTTGCCGCAGAACTGCGTAAACATTTTCTGAATCTTGATTAATGTGCCAACGTACTTCTTCTGGTAATACCAATGCAAGGTTCGAATATTTTCTAGATTGATCTTTTCTTGCCCAGTGAAAGCCAGCCAAACAAAATTCATGTAACAAGCCTGGTAATACCTCATGCCCCGTGGCTTCGATTTCTACCACGTGCCGTGCACGATATATTTTCTCTATCGATATTTCACTGAT
>JBJTHA010000287.1:0-6231 GCA_046094265.1 Cytophagales bacterium | reverse complement strand
GTATAGGTATGCACGCGTTGAGGATTTTTATGCTTTTGATTTTGGTGTTGGTACGTGGCGTGGCTCTTTCACAGAAAGTAAGCGTGGTTCTCAGCGGTGGCGGAGCTAAGGGTTTGGCGCATGTTGGTGTTCTCAAAGCTCTGGAAGAAAACGAAATTCCAATTGATAACTTGGTGGGCACATCGATGGGTGGAATTGTGGCAGGTTGCTATGCTGCAGGTATGAGCCCCGACCACATTGAAGATATTGTGACCTCCGAGCAGTTTTTAGATTGGGTAAACGGTCGCTTTGAGAAAGGGCAGAGCTACTACTATTTCAAAAAAGAAGAAGACGCTTCGTTTCTAAAGCTCAATCTGTCACTAGATTCGACCTTTAACTTTTTGTTCAATACAAGCATAGCTAATGATCTGAGTTTGAACTTTGCCATGGCAGAAAAGTTAGCACAACCTTCGGCCATTTCTAAAAATAATTTTGACAGTTTGTTTGTTCCTCTGCGCATTATGGCAGCAGAGATATTTACGCAATCTGAAGTGGAACTGAATAAAGGAGCATTGAGCGATGCGTTAAGAGCCACTCAAACAGTACCGTTTTTTTACAACCCCATTCGTATTGAAGGTAAGTATTTGTTTGATGGCGGTGTTTACAACAATTTTCCAATAGACATTGCGCAAAAAAACTTTAACCCCGATGTAGTAATCGGATCCAACGTTTCTTCTAAAGTTTACAATCAATATCCGTATGGCGAAGATGAGAAACTCATCTCGCGTTCCCTGCTGTATATGCTGCTGGATAAATCCAACCCAAAAGATATTCCGATCAGTGGCGTTTACATTCAGCCCGATTTGTCTGCCTATTCTGCGTTTGATTTTGTTTCGGCACAAGCCTTAATTGACAGTGGATATCAGCAAACGATGAGGCAGATGCCCGAAATAAAATCGAAAATTGCCAAGCGCGTGGCTTGCGAAGAGGTAGCGGCCAAGCGCAATGCGTTTAACCGCAGAACTCCGCCCATTATTGTTCAAAATATAGAGCTAGATGGTTTTAGACGTGGTCAGAAACGATATATCAATAAGTTTTTCAAAAGTGGCAAACGACCGTTGTACTTTAACGATATTAAAACAGGATATTTCAAATTGGTATCGGAGCCGTTTTTTAATAATGTCTATCCCAGCTTCAGTTATGATACCGTACAACGCAACTTCAACTTCAAACTCAGTCGCAGGCCACAAAACAACTTTCAAGTTGATTTTGGCGGTATGATTGCCACGCGCAGTATTTCGCATATCTTTTTAGGAATCAATTATTATAACTTCAACAGAGCGTTGATTCGTTACTCTGCCAACTTTTTTGCAGGTAATTTTTATAAGTCCGCGTTGCTGCGGGCTCGCATTGATATTCCCTTGATGGGACAGTTTTATGTAGAGCCAGAACTCATTTTCAACAACTGGAGCTTTCTGCAAGGTGACGACATTGTGCAAAAGGTTTTCAACCCAACGGTACTGGAGCGAGTTGACCGGAGATATGGTATGAATTTAGGTGTGCCGGTGGGCAACCAGTACAAGTTGGTTTTTTCAAGCTCGTATGTAGCTAACAATGACCAATATATCGACACGCCTGTACTCGTATCTACCGATACGCTGGATGCCCTAAAGATAACGGGCTTGCGTGGTAGCGTAAGTTTTTCCACCAATTCCCTCAATAGAAAGCAATATGCATCTGAAGGCAAGGCATACACCCTATCGGCCGATTGGTTTAATCTCAACGAGCAACTAACACCGGGCAATACATCGGTGCGCGCCAATCAAATCAATGTAGGCCGAAGTTGGGTTCAAGCCAGGGTTACACTTGAACAGTATTTTCGGAAAGGTATCTACCGTTCGGGCTATTACCTTGATGGCGTGCTTTCCAATCAGCCCACCTTTTCTAATTATTTCGGTACGATTATCTATGCCCCGGCTTTCAATCCCATGCAGGATAGTCGCACCTTACTACTACAAAACTTCAGAGCATTTAACTATATGGCGGGTGGATGGCGAAACGTTTTGGCGCTACGCAGAAACCTTGACTTTCGCGCGGAAGCATACGCTTTTAAACCTCTGGTGTCTATTAAAGAGTTAAACCAGGAGGCAGTGCTCAGTGAAGATATTACTAAAGTGTATTTTGCCGGAATGGCCAGCTTGGTGATGCACACCACCATCGGCCCCATCAGTTTAAGCCTTAACTATTATGATGACCGTAATCGGCAATGGGGTGTGCTGTTGCATGCGGGCTTTATGTTGTTCAACAAAACTTCGATGGAATAGATCTTGGCCAATTCCCCATGTTACCTTTGTTATATTTTATTTTGTATCGTTGAAGCAACTGCGTATTAACAATACAGATCGTTTCGCCCATTGTTCTCTTCAACTTTTTTTACTCTTTGCGCCAAAATTTTGATTTTTTTTCCTAACTAGCATATTCTTTAATACACCCTCATTAATTATTTTTTATGAAAAAAAGACTTTTATTTCTGTTTTCTCTAACGTTTTCTTTTTCCGTGGCGAACAGCCAAACCGTGCAATGGGCTTCAAAAGTGATCGAATTTTCATCTGAACTGACACCAGTTCAATATTCAGCCAGGCAAATTTTGGGTAAACCTAATGTATTGCCTTCGGTGGGAGATAACCCAAATGCATGGACACCCGACCGCCCAAAAAGAAAGGCAT
This sequence comes from Cytophagales bacterium, assembly GCA_046094265.1. Taxonomy (GTDB): domain Bacteria; phylum Bacteroidota; class Bacteroidia; order Cytophagales; family Cyclobacteriaceae; genus ELB16-189. Next base: position 3,526 of record JBJTHA010000287.1, on the reverse strand, counting down.
GGATAAAAATTGGATACGAAACCCCCCTCCAAATACAGCAAGTAGCTATCGCTGAATCAAGTAATCCAGGTGCTTTGTACAGAATATTGGCTTACGATGAAGCAGGTAAAGAGTATGTGTTACAAACATTAAATCCACAGGCGATCCCTACAAAGGGCAGAATGCTAAATATTTTTATAGATAAAACGCCTTACAAAGTTGCAGCCCTAAAATTGGAATTTGACGGTGCTCCGCTGCCCGATTTTTTTTCGATTGATGCCGTAGCAATCACAGATTCAAACCTGCCTATAACAGCAATTATTAACATATCAGAATTAATTGCGAAAGGGTTGATTACGGATCACTTGGATGAGAACGTAAACAGCAACGCTAACGACTACAATGCAATTCTCTCACCCGATGGCAGAACACTCTATTTCAGCCGATCAAATCATCCGGGCAACGTTGGTGGTATTAAGGACTCCGAAGATATCTGGTACTCTACTTTAGACTCAAACGGAAAGTGGACGATGGCCCAAAACTTGGGCGCTAAGTTTAATAACAAGCATCCTAATTTCGTTAACTCTATAAGCTCTGTAACACCTGATGGAAAAGCAGCCATTATGGTGTTGGGTAACCAATATCTTAAAGGTGGAAAAAAAATGCTCGCAGGAATTTCTGTCAGCCAGTATGTGAATGGCGATTGGACCACCCCAAAAGCAGTTAAGATAGATAACGATTATAACTACAGCGAAAAAGCCCACTATTATCTGGCCAACTCTAGATTGGCATTACTGATGTCAGTAGATCGGGAAGATTCATATGGGGACAGAGACATATACGTAAGTTTTCCAAAGAACGACTCTGCATGGTCCGAGCCGTTGAATTTAGGATCTGTTATTAATACCGCTGCAGAGGAGGCTTCACCCTTTTTGGCGGCAGACAATAAGACACTTTATTTTTCTTCACAAGGATTCAGCGGTTACGGTGGACTAGATATTTTCCGTAGTGTTCGTCTGGACGATAGTTGGACGAAATGGTCAGTGCCAGAAAATTTGGGTCCTGAAATCAACTCAAAATTCGATGACTTATTTTTTAACATTCCGTCAAATAGCGAGAATGCGTATTTTTCAAAAGGTGTGGCAGAAAATAACTCTGATATATTCACCCTTAAATTACCACCCTTCATGTTGCCGGATCCCGTGATTATTGTGAAAGGGAAATTGTTGGATCAAAAAACCAATCAACCGTTGGATGCCAAGATTATTTTTGAAACACTTCCTGATGGCAAAGAGGCGGGTATCGCAAACTCCAACCCGGCTACCGGAGAGTATGAAATTCAAATACCTGTTGGTAAAATGTATGGTATTCGCGCGATCGCAAAAGACCACCTGTCTACCAACCAGAACTTAGACCTAAGGAAAGTAGCCTACGGTCCTATTAAAAAAGATTTATTATTGGCGCCCGATGAGCAAGCCTTGGCAGACAAACCTGTTGAGATGCCTCCAATTGGACTTACACCAATTGCAGAGAATGCAACCATCCCTTTGAACAATATATTCTTCAAATTTGATGATGCAACTCTTCAAGCAGAGTCATTTCCTGAGTTGAATAGAATTGTAACATTGATGAATGAGCGCAAACTAATGAAGGTGGAGATAGCCGGCCACACTGACCAAATTGGTTCAGACGAGTACAACATGAAACTTTCTGAAAGAAGAGCAAAATCTGTTACCAGGTATTTAGAAGGAAAAGGTGTTGATTCAAGCCGGATAACCACAACTTGGTACGGTGAAACCAAGCCTGTTGACGCTACCAATACCAGAGACGGGAATCGTAAAAATAGGAGGGTAGAATTTAAAATATTAAAACTACAATAGAGTGAGGTCGATCACCACACTATTTGTTGTGTTGATTTTTACCCGAGTTTCTCTTGGCCAAGAAACAGATTCGCTCATTTTTGCCCAAGGAAAAATTACGAGTTCGGCAACAAAGGAAATTGTTATAGCGAAGATCTCTTATCGGAGTGAACCCAATGGAAACATTATGGGTTCACTTAGTGCGAGTTCCTTTAGTTTTCCGCTATTTGATGGCCAGCGTTTTTCAATAACAATTGAAGCACCTGGCTTTGCATCTGCCAAATTTTTATTGGATCCCGCAACAGCCGTTGACAGGAAAGTGATAAAGAATGTAGAACTGAGTTTGCTGGGTTCGGTGGCAAAGAATTCTGAAATACCCCATTCTGCTGGCAAAATACTAACGCTTGAAAACCTAATTTTTAATGTAGGCACGGCTACAATAACAAAAGAATCTTATCCGGAATTAAATCAAGTAATAAACATGTTGAAGAGTAACCCTAAAATGGTAATTCAATTGGAAGGCCACACTGATATAAAAGGTGATCCTAAACTGAATATGAAGTTGTCTGAAGAACGAGTAGAGGCCGTAAAGGATTTCTTGGTTTCAAGGGGTGCTCAAAAATCCAGAATTAAGACAAAAGCGTTTGGTGGAACAATGCCCATTAGTCGAGAAAATACCGAAGCAGCAGCTAGTCTCAATAGAAGAGTAGAGCTTAGAATTATCGAAAATTAATTGATTAATCATCGCGAGGCGAGTACAGGTTGTAGAAAGTCATCCAGTCTTGTTAATAATACGTATTTTTCTTTGTCTGAGAGGATACTCAAGGCGATGGTGTTAGAAACCAATTCAGCTAATTCGTGGATTCTCGGATTATCATTATTTTCTTTTGCCAAAACCAGTTGATTAACACAAAGCGATAATTGATGATTGTTAAACGCAACCACCGCTTGGTTAAAATGAAGCAGCCCTCTCAAATTTGAAGCAACCACCGCACGAAATAAATCTTTTTTAAAAAGGTAGTAATGAGAACCCGTTGACATAGCAGGTAATTTATTTTGCTTGTAGTGAGCAAGTGATGTGTTGATTTCTGAGGGTTGTGACTTTAAGCCGAAAAGCTTGTCGGTCGTTTCAAGTAGGTACTTCTGGTCTTTTCCCTCGATGGTCAAAAAGATATGGTAATTCGTTTCAATAATTTGATGTCGGATGCCTAGTTCTGTTAACACCAAACTAAACACGGCAGTGCCTGTTAGGCAGTCATAACTGCCCGTTTCGAAAGGTTCATTGATTTGAGCATACGGTTTGTAAAAGCGCAGAAACGCTGCATGGACGCCTTTCACCATTCGGCCTAAAAACTGAGCCTCAGACTTAGCCGTTTCCTTTTTTTGTACCTGCATGTCCACAAAATCCGCCAGCTTTTTCTGCGCCATTTCCCTTGAAGATGCCTTGGGTGCAGACTCATAAAGATGATCCAACGCGGCATTTTGCCCCCGGCTACTGATGGCGAAAATAAAAAATAATGCTACTATGTAAAACTTCATATTATGTATATGTTACTAATTTTAGTATAAACTTAACAATTTGGTAATATTAGACAATAGTATATTTTGCTTTTTTAAAAAAAAGGTCTATAAATTGTTATTTTAACAATCTTATGCTTACTAGCCTGCTGCCGCTACTCTCTCAATTG
>JBJTHA010000286.1:0-3572 GCA_046094265.1 Cytophagales bacterium | reverse complement strand
CCCATTTGGAATTCGTGGATTTTCTAAACGTTGCAGGCGACTTAACTTTTCTAGTGATTTTTTCCAGATAGGAAGCGATTGAATAATCTCTCGACTTGCCGTTTCATTTCGGATTTCTAAAAGTGCTTGTTCATGTTGATGCGAAAATGTTTCCATGCGCAGGCCTTGGTTGGCCACTTCAGAAAGTTTTAACGCTCCTGTTTCACTACTAATAAATCGTGGAAAAGAAAAAGTTAGTTGCTTGGAGCTGGTTAGTCCATCAATTGTTGTTTTTTCATTTTCCAACAGGTTAGCTGCTGATTCGCCAAGGGCTACTTTTTGAAAGGATGCTTGACCGTTGTCGTTAGAAAAAATAATTGCCTTGCGTGTTGGCCCGGGTGTACCTGTGAACGCAGCCCAATTTGAATGTTGAGGCAAAACGTTTTTGGCAGAGAGAGATGTTGAGACAGAAACTTGAATCTGCTTGAAAAGTAGCCGTTGAATACCCAGCTTGAAAGCAATTGAAGTAAGTGCTGTAAAGAGCTTTGCCCGCTTGCCTTGAACATTGTAGAACTTGAGAAAGTAAGGTTGTTGACACGCCACTGGCCAAAACCATCTCACGGTTCCATCGGGGTTGGAAAAATACATGAGCTTTAGTTTGTGGTTATAAGAACTTGGCTGAACTTCGTAGCCGAGCTTTTCAAGAATTGCTGATAGTTCCATCAAAATTTGTTTTTGGAATACCTTGTCACAATTCGTTCCTGATTGTAACTCAATGAGAATGAGACACTACAAATAATGCTAATAGTCTATTTGTTCAGAGGATGGAAGGAGTTTCCAACGGATGGAATTGGATTTGATTGTTACGATCGGTTTTTTGCACGAATTTCAAGTCGAAGCGATTCACTTCTGGTAAGAAAAGGCGATGGTTCAAACGAGATGGCAAAAATCATGATTTGATAGAACAGAATTCCATAGTTGGATTCGCCAAAGATTCCAAACTCGGTGAAGGAGTTGATCAGGATCGGGATCAACATTCCGAAAAGCATTCGTTTCTTTTCATTTTTTTCCATTGAAAAACCTCGAATGGTAAAAAGCAGTTGAAAGATGACCACTGTTAAACCTACAAATCCTAAGTTCATCAGTACCTGCATAAATGTGTTGTGAGTCATTTTTCCCGGATACGTATGCGTGCTTTGAAAGTATTCCTTGTAGTCGATGCGCATAAAACCAAAACCTAGCAACGGCTCGCGCGGCAATCCTTCTTGAATGAGAGCAGTCCAAAAGGGTAAACGCCCCGTCATGCTCATTACTTCTTCTAATCGACTATTGTCACCATCTTTTAAAATCACCTTATATACTCCCAAGGGGGCAACGAGTATTACCGCTGCAATTATTATGGTTTTTAATTGCTTATTTTTTGATTGGCTCAGGTGGAAAAAAATAATGAGTATTGCACCAATCAAAGATGATCGCGAACCTGTTAAGTACAGCGCATAAAAGATGATGGCAAGTTTAATGAGTGTCCACTTCTTTTGATGGTTTCGGTAAAGATCAAAAATAAGGCAGGCAACACCTACCCCAGCGAGCATTCCGAGTTCGTTAGGGTTCATAATGTACCCACCGAGCCGAGCTTCTTCCCCCCCGTGGGTCAGCCGAAAAAAGACATCAGGATTGGTGTACATCCCAACAATGAAAATGGCAATCAGTATAAAAACAGAATTGCCAATAAGGTGATAGAGCCGGATGGTATGGCCAGGGAAAAATGCATCTAAGGCAGCAAAACTTTTAATGAAAAAAAAGCTAAATACTAAACTCTGAACAATCATGAACCATTGTAATGCGCTGAAACCTGGATTGGTGCTCCACGCAAAAGATGCGAAACCTAGCAGCAGGTAAAAAAAATATAAACCTATTGAGAAATGGTTTTTCCATCGAAACGAATCAATGGCTCCGTAGTTAATAATTCTTTTATAAACGAGAAAAGAGCAAATCATAACCCCCATTCTGCCCACTACTTTAATTGCTCGCGTAATCACTACATTCTCACTCCAGGTGAAGAACCCCGCAATCATCAAAAATAAAATTGTGAAAAGAATCCATTCCGTTCTTTTCAGAAATTGTTGTGGCAACTCGGTATTCAGCTTTGCTGGCATCATGCCACACAGTAGAGTTGATCAAATTCGCGAAGGATTGAATCCCAACTAAAAGAATGTTCTACCATTTTTTTTGCACCTATTCCCATGGCTGTTAGCGAGTCTAATTTTTTTATTAAGTACAGTACCTCAAGTTTTTTACGTAGTTGTTCGGAATTTTCATTTTCAATGACATACCCTGCCTGATGACGCAGAACATAAGAACCTACGTTAGTCGCCTTTGAGACAAGGCAAGGAACACCCAGTGAAGCAGCCTCAAGTACCGATGATGGAAGACCTTCATTTCTGGATGGATGAACAAACACATCCATTTGTTGCATGAGCTCATCTTTATCTTTGCCAAACTTGCTACCCCATAGTACAACTTTGTTTTCTAGACCCTTCGATTGCACCATCTTTTCTAACAGTGCTCGTTCTCCGCTATCGCCCACAATCCACAGAGAACTATCTGAATACTCGTTGTAAAGCTGGCTAAATGCGTCCAGTAATAAGTCAAGACCCTTGGTATGGATATCGAGCCTACCCACAAATCCGATCACAAATCTTTTCTGTTTTTGCCGAATCGGTTGAACGGTTGCAGAACCTTCGAATCCATACGGAAGTAAAAAGGTTTTGTCGGTCGTAAAAATTGATCTTAATCCATCTACTTCGCTTTCACCGATACAGTGTATTTTACCAGCGCGCTTCAGTAGCTTCTTTTCGAAAAGCTGAAAGTATATTTTCTTTGTCCAATTACTTCTTTGCATCGCAATCAAATTGTAAGCACCATGAGGTGTTAACACAAATGGAATTTCGAGCTTAGATAATACCCAAGACAAGGAAGCAAAAACGGGTATCCACCCGCCATGTAAATGAATTACAGCTTTTCCTTTCATTGCAGTGAGATCAGCCACCAGTCGTTTATCAAGTTGAAAAGGATTGCGATACGCCTGGTAGAGACGTGTTTCAAAGTTGCGCGCACCGTAGTTGTGTTGCATGGTATGTGTAATGCCCCAAAGGCTCACTTTTTTCCCTTGCGATGCTTGGCGAGTAGCCAATTGGTAAACTACTTTGTTCACCCCGTTCATTCGCTCTGGGTTAGCCTTGCCCAGTACTACATGAATTATTTCCATAAAATATAGTGATGTTTGATTAAGTTGTATTGCCAAAACAGGAGAAGGATCAACTGATTGGCGATAAGGCCAATCAATGCTCCCAACAATTGGTATTCCTTCAAAAGAAATTTTGCAAATAGTACACTGAATGCGAAGGAGAGCACGTAGCCGATAAAGATTAAGTGGTTCATTTCTTTGATCCGAATAGCTATTCGAATTGGGTATCCCACGAAGATGATCAAATAAAGCAAAGCCATACCTTTTAACAGATAGGCATAGTGGTCATACTGCTCACCTCCCGCTACATGCATGATTTCGTTTGAGAACAAGAATAGAATTGCCA
>JBJTHA010000285.1:0-11018 GCA_046094265.1 Cytophagales bacterium | reverse complement strand
GGCTGATGGTGTCCACCGATAAACCCATTACTTTGCCCACATCTCTAATGGCACCTTTATGATGCTGCTGCGTAACAGTGGCTACTATCGCAGCCCGATCGCGACCATATTTGTTGAACACATACTGCATCACTTCTTCTCTCCTTTCGTGTTCAAAATCTACATCAATATCAGGTGGCTCATTTCGGGAAGAAGAAATAAACCGCTCAAAAAGCAAATCAAATTTAGAAGGATCAACAGAGGTAATACCCAAACAGTAGCACACTGCTGAATTGGCTGCAGAGCCCCTACCCTGACATAAAATTTTCTGTTCTCGGGCAAATCGTACAATATCATACACGGTAAGGAAATACGGAGCATAGTTGGCCTCTGCAATAAACTTCAGCTCATGCTCAACGCTGGCCTTTACCTTTTCTGGAATATTGGAATTATAAATATTGTTTGCACCCCGCCATGTTAAGTAGATTAATTCTTCTTGCGGTGTGCGGCCTTCAGTGGTAATTTCTTTAGGGTACGCGTATTTTAGTTGGTCGAGTGAAAACGTACAAGCCTCGGTAATAACTTGCGTTTGCCGAAGTGCATTAGGGTAGTGGCGAAACAAGCGGTGCATTTCTTCAGCAGGTTTCAAATACCTTTCTGCATTGGCATGCAAGCGAAAGCCCGCAGTAGCAATGGTGCATTTTTCGCGTACGCAAGTCACAACATCTTGTAGTTCCCTACGTGAAAAGTGATGATAATGTACATCGTTGGTGGCCACTAGGGCTAGCTGCAACGTCTCTGCCAATTGCACCATGCGGTACAAATATTTGGTATCATAACCATTGTACAATCGCGAAGCAGCAATGCAGAGTTCACCGCCCAAAGCCTCTCGGTATTCGCAAACGTCTCTTTTGAATGCTTCATCAAAATCAAAACACTCATCCAGTTGTGCAGGTGGTACTACAATAAACCTAATCCCCTTGGCATGTGCATATACATCCGTTTTGTAGAGGCTGCATTTTCCCTTTTCTGTGCGCAAATTGCCTACTGTAAGTAAATTCGAGATGCGAGAATAAGCATCTTTGCTTGTAGGGTAAGCCAATAGGCTGGCGCCATCTAGCAAATCCAAACGGCAACCGGGCAGTAGCCGAATGCCCAACTTCTTGGCCATGGCATGAGCCCGAACAATTCCTGCTAATGTATTTCTATCTGTAACAGCAATGGCCTTGTATCCATAAGTAGCCGCTTGCTCTACCATTTCCTCAGGGTGAGAGGCTCCCCTCAGAAAACTGAAATTGGTTGTAATCTGCAACTCAGTATATTCCATCTCTATTTTACGGTATGCTGTCAAGCAAAGTATCCATGCAAAAACCACTGGTCATTCTGGCTATTATAGTGCCCGAGCCGAAACACCCAATAACGATTTCCTTGCTCGTCTTCCACTCGGTAGTAGTCGCGGTGCTCGCCTTGCTGTAGCCACCACTCCTGCTCAATACGTTCGGGGCCATCGGCTTTTACAATAGTGTGTACCTTTTTGCCGTGGCGAAACAACATGGGAGGATAATCGGGTATGGGGGCTGATACTTCAATTGGTTCTGGGGTTTTCAGCAATAATATGGGGCGCTGTTTGTCTGTGCGCCAATGTGTGGTGGGCTGCTCCTCTAAGATTGTTGCCAACTTAATTGAACGCTCAGGCCAGTAATGTTCATTTGGCAAATAGCGATGGATGGAGTTTGCCCCAATCCGGTTGGAGAGTCGATCGACCAACTCAGCCAATGCCGTGTGATGCACCTCTACCACTCCATCCAGCATTTTTGCCTGCTTTGGTAACAGTTCTTCTACGTTTGTTGCTTCAAGTACAAATAGTTCTATACCTAGGTCAGGCTCTATCAAGGCTATTTTTATTTCAAACAATTTAAAAAGGTGCTTCAGGTTTCCCGTAGGCCAACCAGTGGTAATATCAATACTCACCGTCTTTCCATCTACACGGTAACACTTGAACACCGCCACTCGCAAGCCCTTCTGTTCTTGTTGCAACCGAAGGCTAAGTCTTTCCAGTAGCTGTTGCAACGCTATTTCTATGGCGGTGGCTGTTACTACTGGCTCTAAGCAGGGCAGACGTTCTTGGTAGGGCTCAGTGGGGGCCACGGGCTCTATCAATTCAACAGCATAACCCAACGCCTTATCAAGCTGTTTTAAAAGAGAAACACCAAATCGGCTGCGCAGCGAGGCGCGTGGCATGTGCACGAACTGCCCAATGCGGTGCAAGCCCAACTTGTGCAACCGCTCGATTACTTTTGTTTCTAGTTGTAAAGCCTCAGGCGGCAGCGTATTCAGCACTTGAGTATGATCATTCGATGAGATCACCCCACTTCCGCTTCCATAGCGAGCTGTACCCCAAGCTACACGCACGGTATCGGCCATCACTCCGCGTACATCGTAACCACGCTTGTTTATTTTTTGAACTATATGAGTAAGGTAAGACTCCTCTCCCGCCCAAAGATGGGCGCAGCCCGTTACATCCAACAACAAGCCATCGGGCGCATCTACACTTACTACGGGCGAAAAGCGTATGCACCATTCCGCCAATCGTTTCAATAACTTAGGAATCAAGTCTGGTAACTGATCTTGCGCCTCTAGCGCGGGCAGCGTGGCACGCGCATCTGCGAGTGTCATGCCCACGCGTATGCCTTGCCGCTCAGCTACTGCATTTGTGGCAATCACCACCATACGCCCATGCACAGGAGTACGCAAAACAAAAGGTACAAACCTCAACTGCGGGTGGCGAAGGGTAAACCAATCGGTGGCCAAGTGCCGAAACCAAAGAGATACGTAGCGCTTTTGCATTTCATCCTACTTTAGTGATAAAAGGAACCGTTGCAATCGGTGGCTGTACTTCTTCAAACTTGCCTTTATTCCACTGCAAGTTCCACGCACCTGTTCTACCATTGCGCATGCGCAGTAGTTCCACACGCCACTTGGGCAACCCAATCCCTGGCAGCCCATCTAGCAGATCACTCGGCAGTGAAGTAATTCGCCACCTCGATACACAAGTCGTAGTGTTTACCCGCTTGCCGCGATGCAACACAAAACCCGTTACCTTACTATGCTCCACCGCCAGTTGCAACCGTCTAGAGGCAGTAAAACTAATCTCGCGCAGCTCGCCTACTACTGCTGTCAACGCCTCTGACTTTAGCGCCTCTTCCATCGCCCACAGCACTTCTTGTTCGCGAGATGATTCAACAAACAGTACACGGCTCGGATCAATGCCAAAACTTTTGAGTGCAGGAGGAAATATTAATCGACTTGGACTTATCCACACCACCACACTCTGCGGGTTTAATAATATAGAAAGCAAAGCGCAAATAAATCCACTGGCAGTAGACATGCCCTCGCGCATGGGCGATAGCAGTTCGTGAATAGCACCCGTAGGGAATGTACGAAATGGAAATGCTGCGTTGAGAGGTCCAAGCTGGGGGGAAAGCACAAATCGCTGGGCTGGTTTTACCCCTTGCATTTGTAAAATATCAGCATGAAGCTGTACCAAAAGCGCCTGCTTATGCATGACGCGAATATAAACTAAATAATTTAGTTTTACTAAAATTTTTAGTTTTATAGATCTTTTCTACCTCCCAACATTTTCTTGTACTCGGGCATAATCTCATCATACAAAACTTCATCTACTTTTTTCAAAGTATTCATCAGCCCGCCAATGCCAGAATCCTTAAGCGTTACCTTTTGGCTTTGAATATCGCGCATTTTATTGCGGATGGTAACTTCCAATTTAAGCAGTTCTCGTTCTGTCATTGTTGTTGTATATTTCCTTCACATCACAAAAATAGACAATAGCGATTATGGGTTGTTAAATTTGTACACAGAAAAACAACAATGGCTAAACTTGGTGAGATGCTAGCCTAAACTAAAGTTGTTTAACTTCTACTGGACTAAGACGCCTTGGATTTGCCTTGGACTAGGGCTTAGAAATGAATCGAAAAATTTTTACTAACACTATATTTTATAAAAGTATAACTTTAAACATTCAAAAAGTGGAAGACTAAGATTTATTGTTTTTGTTATACTAAGTTTTCTAGATTATGCGAGGGCTGATTTTGTTTGGTTTTGTTTTATTGGCTCGGATGGCGCAGGCCAATTATATTTTTATCCCTATGGATGAAAAGCAAGCCAACCACCTGAAGGCATATGGAATTGCTTATTGGGTGTTAAAACTCGATACCGAGGTGGACTGGTTGCTTAACTACCGGGGCGGCAGTTTTATGTGTAAGTACCATCCCAAAATTCAGAATGAATTAGTTGTTCGAGGGGTAAGTTATGAACTGATTTCGGATGCACAAGCCAGCCAAATCATTACGGAGATTGCGAGCCCCGCAGCAAACTACGATATGATGAAATTGGAAAAGTACCCGCGCATTGCTGTGTATTCACCCAAGTCAAAACAGCCATGGGATGATGCCGTTACCCTGGTGCTGACATACGCAGAAATTCCCTACACCGTTGTTTTTGATGACGAGGTGCTGGAAGGCGAACTCGCCAAATATGACTGGCTTCACCTACACCATGAAGACTTCACCGGCCAGTATGGAAAATTTTATGGTCAATATGCCAACATGCCTTGGTACATTGACCAAGTGAAAGAAGCTGAGACAACTGCCCGCAAATTTGGATTTAACAAAGTATCACAATTGAAGCTTGCCACCAGCAAACGCATCAAAGAATTTATGGTGAGCGGTGGTTTTTTATTCGCGATGTGCTCTGCCACAGACTCGTTTGACATTGCATTAGCAGCCGAGGGCGTAGATATTTGTGAGCGTATGTACGATGGTGACCCGGCCGACCCACGCGCACAAGAAAAACTAAACTTCAACAGCACACTAGCCTTTACGGACTTCCACATTTCTCGCGATCCCTATCAATACGAGTTCTCAGACATTGACAATAACGCTCCCGAGCGTGGGCTACGTCAGGACAACGACTATTTCAATCTTTTTCAATTTTCCGCAAAATGGGATCCCATTCCCTCCATGCTTACACAAAACCACACACGCGTGATCAAAGGTTTTTACGGACAAACCACTGGGTTTAAGAAAAACCTGATTAAAGCAGACGTTACCATAATGGGGGAAAACAGAGAGATAAAAGAAGCAAAGTACTTACATGGTGTGATGGGCAAAGGCTTTTGGACATTTTATGGTGGCCATGACCCAGAAGATTATCAGCACACAGTTGGTGAAGAACCAACAGACTTGGCATTGCATCCGAATTCACCGGGTTATAGATTGATCTTGAATAACATTTTATTTCCGGCAGCAAAAAAGAAGAAGCAAAAAACTTAAAAACCATCCTTTTGAGAACATTACTTATCTTAATCACCCTGACATTATCCTGCCAAACAAAGAAAATCGCATACCAAAAAACGATTGAGGATCATACTATTGAAATTTTAGGAAAAGAATTTAAGAGTTTTTTTAATGAAAGCAAAACGTTCATACTCTATCTACAAAAAAATGAAAATCCTTCCCGCGTAACAAAAGGATTGGTATTTGACGCACAAACTAAAAAGATTGTGCAGTCGCTGGCGTTCATGCCTGGCTACGCGAAATGGATTGACGACAGTACAATTGAGGTGTTTGACGCGCCTGAAGTGATGAGAGAAAACGATGATGTGTCCAATCATGTGAAGCAAATTAGGATAAAGAAAAACGGATCACAGCATGAATAACTTCAAATTATCGATTTTGTGTGTAAGCTTCTGCTTTCTGGTGATGTGGGCCACTACTTATCAACCTGCGCAAACTATCAACCTGACAACCGATTCTTATCAAGACGGTCCGCAAGAATTTTTTAAGTTTCATCAAGAGATAAGGACTCCTGCCGATGCTACTGAGCCGCAATATGAAAAGGGCTTTTTGATCAGAGAGCGGCAGAAATCCGTTGCTGCTGCAAGGTCAAATCGTTTGAACAACGCTCGAACACAAAGTAACGGTGTAGTTGAGTGGAAAGAACGAGGACCGGCAAACGTACCTGGACGTACACGCGGATTATTGGTAGATCCTGCCGATCCAAATAAGAACACTTGGTATGCTGGATCGGCTAGCGGTGGCGTATGGAAAACCACAAAAGCAGGCGCCAGCTGGACTTTGATAACTCCTGATCTGACAAACTTGGCCACAACTGTGCTTGCGATGGCAGCATCTAACCCCAACACCATTTATCTTGGAACAGGTGAGGGATTTGGGAATCTTGATGGCGTTCAAGGTAACGGGATGTATAAGTCAGCTGACCGAGGCGCAACTTGGAGCTATTTGCCAAGTACCGCAAATTTTGATGACATCAACCGCGCCATTGTTAGCCCGGTAAACGAAAACATCGTGGTGGTTGCAACACAAACTGGCATTTACAAGACAACGGATGGTGGACAGAATTGGACTCGCGTCTCCAATAGACCTATCATCCAAGATCTAAAGGCTACTCCTGGTAATTTCAGCATCCAATATGCAACTCAAAACGGAACTGGCGTTTTAAAATCGGTTGATGCTGGTGATACTTGGTCATTATCGAATGCAGGTATGAGCCCCGTTTTGCGCTGCGAAATCGATGTATGCTCCTCGCGCCCCAACAGAATTTATTCGTCTTGCGAAAATGGCGACTCACCAAAAATGATGATGAGCGATGACGCGGGCGCAACCTGGTCTGTGATCGATGTTAAGTTAACCACCTCACCCTTAAATTTTTTGAATGGGCAAGGTTGGTACGATAACACGATAGCCTGTGATCCCTTTAATCCAAACGTAATCTACTATGGCGGAGTTGATTTATTTCAGACAACTTTAGACGGCACATCTTCGACTGGCGGATTCTATACGATTGAAGATGTAGGTTACTCAAGTTTTGCTACGCTGACAAATTTTGCCAGCGCAACAAATGGGAATTTTGATGTGGGTGGCTTGGCAAATAGAACATCGGTAGAGGTAAGATTTGGTCCTGGTCGCTCGCAACGAGCACATCGTTTCTTGGTGCCAACGGGTGCTACCACGGGTGTTCCGAACGCAAGTTATACCTACCAAGACTATGTAAACGTGCCGTTTGAAGTATGGGATATTACCAACAATCGGCAGTTGACGGTTTCATTTCGAGATCAAGGGCGCGATAGTACGTTTAACCTGATCAATTTCAATACCGACAACACGGACGCGACCCTACAATCTAGGGAGTATTTGTATATCAACAATGCTGACTATAGCGCGACCACTCCGAACCCGAGCATCGCTGTAAACGGTGGACACGTTTTTAGTCAGATGTATTTTATCTGGCCAACTTTGAACAACAATGCCTCATGGCCTCCAGCATCAAATTCGATGCTGAGATTTAAGTTCGCAAACCAACTTAGACTGAATGGTACAACTACGTTTATATCAGACGGTCGAGGTCAATATGGAAATCCAGCTAAAAATTCCATCGTTCATGTCGATCATCATAATCTTGTGATGATACCCATGTCTGCCAATACTTATAAGATATTGAACGCAAACGATGGTGGCATCTTTGTATCAAACACATCTCTCACACCAGGAATTAACGATGGCAATTGGACATTCGCTGGATCGAATTACAATACCAGTCAATTTTACGGAGCTGACAAACGGCCGGGGTTTGACGAGTATTTTGGTGGAATGCAAGACAACGGTACCTGGAAATCAAGACCGGGAGAGGTGGCATCACCGACATCGCAATACAACTTTAACATTGGCGGAGATGGCTTCGAAGTGATTTGGAACAACCTAGATGATAAGAAGTTGATTGGCGGATCTCAGAACAACAATTTTAGGAGGTCTGCCGATGGCGGCAGTACTTGGGTCGTTGCCACATCTGGGCTATCGGGCACACATCCATTTATTTCAAAGCTGGCCAACTCAAGAGACAATCCGGAAGTTATATACACACTTTCATCCGCAGGGGTCTTCACATCAACAAACTTTGGCCAAACATGGACGCTGACTCCAATAACTGAAAAGTGGGGCGGGACAACTTCGCTGATGGATATTGAAGTATCGCGTGCCAACGCAAATATTGTTTGGGCGGGTAGCGGAATGGTTAACTCAGGTACACTGCGTAACCTACAAGTGTCAACAAATGGTGGAAAGACCTTTGCTGCTACCAACAACTACACGGCTGTAACAATGGGCGGAATCACCAAGTTAGCATCGCATCCAACGCAGGCGAACACGGCCTACGCATTATTCTCGTTTTCTGGGCGGCCAAAAATTTTAAGAACTACCGACCTTGGTCAATCATGGTTCGATATTTCTGGTTATGGAACAAACTCAACAAGCTCAAACGGATTTCCGAACGTGGCAACCTACTGCTTGTATGTGCGGCCTGATGACCCAAATATCATTTGGGCAGGTACGGAAATTGGAATTGTCGAATCGCTGGATGCAGGCGCAACATGGAACATACTTGACGACTTCCCAAACGTATCCGTATGGGACATGAAAGGACTTGACAATCAAATTGTAATAGCAACACATGGTCGAGGTATTTGGACAGCTCGAATCGACAAGACACAAGGATCACCCACAGAGCGCCCAGAAGTACTCGCCACGGGAACGAATCCGCAGTCTGATTTAGCTGTAAAGTTCAGGTTAAGACAGCCATTTGATTCAGTGGTATTCTTTATCAATACGGTGAAGGCGGGAAAAATAATGACGATACCAAACGGAGACTATATCGCAAGAATTAAGAATGCTCAAAAAGGCGCTGTAACAGTAAACCTTATTGGATACAAAAACTCCGCCCCATTCGCATCAAGCAACTTTGGAGGACAGAATGTAATCTTGGCTAACGGATTACCTCAAAAATATTCAAACCTTTTCACTGACTTAACTGCGTTTTCAATACAGGGATTTGTCCTGGCTGACTTTGGCACAAGTAATCAAAGTTTGCAAACTCCGCATCCTTATTTCGCAAACACAGAACCAACAGCAATGTTGCTGCAGCCGATAGTAGTGAGCCCGACCTCAAGTAATTTCTTTTATCAAGATGTCGCGCTAGTTCAAACTTCACCAACTGGCGTGCAATTTGGTCAGCCTGGCTTTAAAGATTTCGTGGTGGTGGAGGCAACAAAAAACGGTTTGGATTGGATTCCTCTAAAAGACGGATACAATGCATCGGCTAATCCGGCTTGGCTCACTGCTCTAAACGCAAATCAAGCAGGGACTCCCGCTATGCAGGTAGATCAGAATATCGATTTGAAAACAAAGTTTGCCGCAAACGACACGCTGCTGTTTAGATTCCGATTGAAATCAGACAACGATAACGTAACGGGCTGGGGATGGTCCATTGATAACTTGTTTATTCAACAACCACCTACAGGCATAGAACCGACCTCAGCTTTCGAGGCATTTTCCATCTTCCCGAATCCAACCGATGGTAAAGCTACAATTCGATACAACCTTCGTCAGCCGTCAGCGGTGATGATTGAAGTAATGGATGCCGCAGGCAAAATAGCCATCCAAGAATCCATTGGCGCACAAGATGTGGGTACGCACGAGCATCAAATCAATCTTGACGGTAAATCGGAAGGGGTGTTTGTTGTAAGGGTAAAAGCCGGTAACGAAATCAAAACCTCAAAAATGGTTCTAAAGAAATAGTCAAAACCTCTCCGGTTCAAAAAGCTCGATATTCATCGAGCTTTTTTTGTTGTCCAAAAATTCAGACACCAACAAACCGGTAGCAGGCGCTAAGCTTAGTCCCATCATTGAATGCCCGGTGGCAATTATCAAATTTTCAATCTTTTTTGATCTGCCAATGTAAGGCAGCCCATCGGGTGAGCAAGGTCGAAGACCATGCCACACATTTTCTTGATTTGGCATCGGCACAAGCATCTCAGGATAATAACGAGGAATCGCATTGACAATGCCTTTCACTCGATTCAAGTTAATCCGATGGTCAACACCTGTGATCTCCATTGTGCCGCCAAAACGCAACGAATTCCCCATTGGTGTTACGGCAACTCGCGCCTCTAAAAATATGGAAGGAATCTGAACGTTGTTAGCTACATCGTTCAGTGTAAAACTATACCCCTTACCAGCTTGCATCGGTAAAGATAACTGCAGCTTCCCTCCTATTTCACCCGACCAAGAACCCAATGCCATCACCACCTCGTCAAAACGAAAGTCACCATTGTTTGTCTTTACCGCTAGAACTTTTCCGTTGTCAATTTGAAAATCCTTGAGTATTGTTTTATCTCGAAAAGAAACACTCTTTTGTCTCAGGTATTTAATCAAGTTTGTGACCAATACGTTGGGGTTCAAGTGTGCGTCCCCTGGAAAGTATACTCCTCCCTTTACGTCAACCTTTATTTGTGTCTCAAGATTTTGAACCTCAGATGCGTTTAGCAGATACGCTTCAATACCATAACGACTTGCCATCTCGACTGTGTTGGCCTCTTCATGCTCGGCCTCTTTTGTTTTAAAAAGCATCAACAGACCCTTTTCTTGATAGCCGAAATCAAACGGTAATTCCTGTTTCCATTCTTGATAAAGTGATTTACTTAGTAGGCTTATCTCTTTTAGTGCGGGCGCTGATCTTTGAACGTGTGCCGAGGTAGCGCTTCGATAAAAATGATAGCCCCATTTGATCAAACTTTTACTGAACCGAGGTTTTATGTAAAATGGACTTGTCGAATCAAACATCCATCGTATCCCCTTCGAAATCATGCCCGGTGCGGCCAAAGGGATAAAATGACTCGGCACAATCATGCCGGCATTCCCATGCGAGCACCCATCGAGCAAATTCGTTTGATCAATGATGGTCACGTCATGGCCTGCCTTGTTCAAATAGTAAGCTGAGCTCAAACCAATTATGCCGCCTCCTAAGATTCCGATTTTTTTCATGGTTTAGGATGCTGGATGCTAGATACTGTTTTGTGGGGACTCAGGGTAAGCTTAAATATCATCTCATGTATCTTGATGGATAGCTCCTTTGTCTCCTGCCAAATCTCTAGGTTCTTATAACTCATA
>JBJTHA010000284.1:0-6116 GCA_046094265.1 Cytophagales bacterium | reverse complement strand
CTGCTGACTCCTCATCAATTTCTTTTTGTCGTTGACAATAAAATTGTAAGTGATTGTCCTGAAAAAATGTCAAATACTTTTTCACTAAAAAAAAGCATCTCGCGGGACTCATTTCCGCATCAACTTGTTCGCTTATTTCTGTTTTCAATTGTTCATAGTTGGGAAGGGTTAATGAGGTAACGTTATCTTGAAAGCCAGCGTAGTGATTTTCCAAATAGGTGGTGACAAATGTGAATTCCTTCTTGCAATCGCAAATGCCGGACTCAGGTTGAGAAAACCCAGGCAGGGAAAGGAAAACAAAAAACCAGATTATGACTCGCATGATAATTATTAATTAGCAGAAAAGCGATATCAATATTAAAGCATAACCTCCAGCTACCAAACACTTGTCAGCATAAACTTTTTTAGAATTTTGTTGCCGTTGTTTAGAAGTTGTGTCATTTTTAGCGATTGTATTCAAAAGATGACGCTTGCATCTTATTGAAGCCGCCTCGCCCTGAGTATTTATCAGCGCGGGGCGGTTTTGTTTTAAGAGAGTCAGTACGAACTAACGATTGTTGTAAACGGAATGAGCCAACAAAAACCAAAAACAATTTTTGAAAAAATTTGGGACAACCACGTAGTGAAACGGGCCGATGGCTACCCTGACGCACTTTTTATCGACAGGCATTTTATTCATGAGGTAACAAGTCCGCAGGCATTTGATGGTTTGCGCAAAAGGGGCCTACCGGTGTTCAACACCAAGCGCACAACTGCTACGGCAGACCACAACGTGCCAACCAAGGACCAGCATCTTCCCATTAAAGAAGCTTTAAGCAGGCATCAGGTGGAAACGTTGCGAAAAAACTGTGCGGAGTTTGGCGTGGAATTATACGATTTGGGTCATCCGTATCAGGGCATTGTTCATATCATTGGGCCAGAGTTGGGGCTGACGTTGCCGGGCATGACGATTGTGTGTGGCGACAGTCACACCAGTACCCACGGGGCGTATGGGAACATTGCATTTGGTATCGGCACGAGCGAAGTGGAACAAGTCTTAGCCACACAATGCATTTTGCAATACAAACCCAAAACCATGAAAATTGAAATCAATGGCAAGTTGGACAAAGGTGTGGTCAGCAAAGACATTATCTTATATATCATTTCAAAAATCTCAGCCAGTGGTGCCACTGGCTTTTTTGTGGAATATGCAGGCGATACCATTCGCGGTTTATCGATGGAGGCGCGCATGACTATTTGTAACATGAGTATTGAAATGGGCGCACGTGGTGGCTTGATTGCTCCAGACGAAACGACATTTAATTATATAAAGGGGAGGAAGTTTGCCCCACAAGGTGAAGCATTCGACAAAAAAGTGGAGGAGTGGAAAAACTTAAAGACGGATGATGGCGCTACATATGATTCAGTTTTAAAATTTGACGCTGCCGACATTGCACCGATGATTACGTATGGAACCAATCCGGGCATGGGTATGAAAGTTACCGACCGAATTCCATCGGTCGATGAGTTAAAAGAAATTTCTGAACATGCTTCATTTAAAAAATCATTGGAGTATATGGGTTTGGAGCCAGGTGCCTCGCTGCTTGGGAAAGCAATAGATTATGTTTTTATCGGTAGTTGTACCAATGCCCGCATCGAAGATTTACGCTTGGTAGCCAACATGGTAAGAGGAAAAACAAAAGCACCGAACGTGGAAGTGTGGGTGATACCGGGCTCGAAACAAGTAGAGCAGCAAGCGATCAAAGAAGGTTTGAATAAAGTTTTTGAAGAGGCCGGATTTGAGTTGCGAAGCCCGGGTTGTTCAGCGTGCTTAGGCATGAATGAAGATAAAGTGCCTGCGGGCAAATATTGTATCAGCACCTCTAATCGAAATTTTGAAGGAAGACAAGGTCCAAAATCGCGTACGTTTTTGGTGAGCCCGTTGAGCGCGGCTGCGGCTGCGATAACCGGTAGAGTGACAGACATAAGGGAGTTTCAATAGTTGTTAGTTGATGGTTGTTGGTTTCCAGCATGCTAACAACTAAAAACTAGCAACCAACAACTAAATATGAGCAAAGAAAAATTTACCACATTAAAATCTACCGCAATACCACTGCCAATCGAGAACATCGACACGGACCAGATCATTCCAGCGCGTTTTTTAAAAGCTACTACGCGCGAGGGGTTTGGCGATAACCTGTTTCGCGATTGGCGGTATGATGGCGAGAATAATCCAGTCAAGGATTTTGTATTGAACAATAACAAATACACAGGCAAAATTCTGGTGGCTGGTAAAAACTTTGGTTGCGGCAGCAGTCGCGAGCATGCCGCATGGGCGATTTATGATTTTGGATTTCGGGTGGTAGTCAGCAGTTTCTTTGCGGACATCTTTAAGAACAACGCGTTGAACAACGGCTTGCTGCCAATTGTAGTTTCTGATAATTTTTTGAAACACATGTTGGCCGCTATTGAAGCGAAGCCATCAACGGAAGTAGTAGTCGATTTAGAAAATCAGGTACTTCAGGTAGGTGAGGTGCAAGAGACATTTGAAATCAATCAATACAAAAAAACTTGCCTAATGAACGGGTACGATGACATTGATTATTTGTTGAGTTTGAGTAAAGAAGTGAAAGAGTTTGATTTAGCGCATTAGTCGTTGTTCGTTGGTGGCTATTCATTATCCGAGCGACCAACAACGACCAACCAACAACGAAATAGAATGGAGAAAAAAATAACCATACTACCCGGAGACGGTATCGGCAAAGAAGTAACAGCTGAAGGAAAGAAGGTATTGGAAAAAATTGCCGAGTTGTTTGGGCACGAGTTTGTGTTTGATGAAGCCACCATCGGGCACGATGCCATTGAAGCAACAGGAAATCCATTGCCAGATGAGACGCTCGCGAAATTAAAAAAATGCGATGCGATTTTATTTGGAGCGGTGGGTCACCCGAAATACGATAATGACCCCACGTTGAAAGTGCGGCCCGAACAGGGATTGCTGAAAATGCGCAAAGAGTTGGGTTTGTACGCTAACCTGCGCCCGATAAAATTATTTGATGAACTGCTGGAGGCATCAAGCATCAAAGCAGAGATTTTGCGCGGCTCCGATATTTTGTTCTTCCGCGAGTTAACGGGCGATGTGTATTTTGGGGAGAAGGGGAGAAGAGATGATGGCAATACCGCCTATGATTTGATGATTTACCAAAAATATGAAGTAGAGCGGATTGCACACAAAGCGTTTCAATCGGCTCGTACCAGAAAGAAAAAAGTGACTTCGGTAGATAAAGCGAATGTATTGGAGAGCTCTCGCCTGTGGCGGCAAGTGGTGACGGAAGTGGCAAAAGCGTATCCGGATGTTCAACTCGAACATCAGTTTATCGATTCGGCTGCCATGAAGTTAATTCAAAACCCGCGCAGCTTTGATGTGGTATTGACTGGAAATTTGTTTGGAGATATTCTCACTGATGAGGCTTCTCAGATTGCAGGCTCGATGGGGATGTTGGCCTCCGCTTCAGTTGGTGACAGCGTTGGTTTGTATGAACCCATCCACGGCAGTGCCCACGACATCACTGGAAAGGGAATTGCCAACCCTTTGGCTTCAATTCTCTCAGTCGCATTGATGCTAGATATTTCTTTTGGAGTGAAAGAAGAATCCGATACCATCATTAAATCTGTAGAGCAAACCTTAAAGGCTGGTTATCGAACGAGTGATATCGCTGACTCAAAAACACTAAAAGAAAAAATATTAAACACTCAGGAAATGGGTTGGCAGGTTATCAAGCAAATTGAAAATGTAAACAGTAAGCTAGAAGCAGTAGGTAACTATTCTAAATCCTCAACTTCTGACTTATGACTTCTATATTCTAACTTCTAATTTATGAGCAACAAGATACAAATATTCGACACCACCCTTCGCGATGGCGAGCAGGTGCCAGGTTGCCAACTAGCAACGGAGGAGAAAATAAACGTTGCACGTGAGCTGGAGGCGCTCGGGGTAGATGTTATTGAAGCTGGTTTTCCAATTTCAAGCCCAGGCGACTTTTTATCAGTGATTGGAATTTCGCGTGCCGTGAAAGACCCCGTGGTATGCGGGCTCACGCGTGCAAAACAAGAAGACATAGATGTAGCGGCAGAAGCGCTTCGTTATGCTAAGCGCGGGAGAATCCACACCGGCATAGGCGCCAGCGATGTGCACATTAAACACAAATTCAAGAGCTCCCGCGAGCAAGTGCTAGAGCAGGGAGTATGGGCTGTGAAGTATGCCAAGAGTAAAGGATTTGAAGTGGAGTTTTATGCGGAAGATGCGGGTCGGGCTGATTTAGCATTTTTGGCTTCAATGGTGGAGGCAGTCATAGCCGCAGGGGCAGATGTGGTGAATATTCCGGACACAACTGGTTATTGCCTTCCACATCTTTACCAGAAGAGGATTGAATACTTAGTAGAAAATGTCAGCAACATTCACAAAGCTGTTATTTCAGTGCACTGCCATAATGATTTGGGCATGGCCACGGCTAATACAATCGCGGGTTTGATTGGTGGTGCGAGACAGGCGGAAGTGACCATCAATGGCATTGGCGAACGTGCAGGCAATACCTCTTTGGAAGAAGTAGTAATGACCGTGAAAACCCACAAAGATTTGGGCTTATACACCGATATTAAAACGGAGAAAATTTATGGCATCAGTCAGTTGGTGAGCCGCATGATGCGCATGCCCGTGCAGCCAAACAAGGCAATTGTTGGTAAAAATGCATTCTCACACTCTTCTGGCATCCACCAAGATGGATTCTTGAAACATGCTGAGAACTACGAAATCATCAACCCGGCCGATGTAGGGGTGGATTGCTCGTCCATTGTGCTCACCGCGCGAAGCGGAAGGGCTGCCTTGCGCCATCGTTTAGAGTTACTCGGCCACAAAGTTGAAGGCGCAGACCTCGACCATATTTACGAGAACTTTCTAATCATCGCAGACGAGAAGAAAAACGTAACAGATAACGACCTGGTGGTGCTGGTGGCCAACACCCCGGTGCTGGCTGGGTAGCCATTGCCCAACACATATTTCCCAAAACATAATTCGCTTGGGTTTGTCCAAACCAAAAAAGCGTATAATTTTGCATTCCCGTTTTTGAACCATTTGTCAAAAACGGCAGAAAATGCCATTTCAACGAAAATTGAAAGGCTTTCGGGAGGTTCTTTAGAATACTGAAATTCGTTGAGGGGAGATACTCAAGCGGCCAACGAGGACAGACTGTAAATCTGTTGACTTATGTCTTCACAGGTTCGAATCCTGTTCTCCCCACTGAAATTTCAAATTTGATATTTCAAATTCAAGATTTAAAAATCTGAAATTTGAAATGCGAAACTTGAAATTAATTTGCGGGAGTAGCTCAGTTGGTAGAGCGATAGCCTTCCAAGCTATAGGTCGCGAGTTCGAGCCTCGTTTCCCGCTCTGAGTAAAGTTGCTAGTTGTTAGTATAGTTGTTACGAGCTAACAACCTGCAACTAAGAACCTACAACTTGAAAAAAGCTGTTGTAGCTCAGGGGTAGAGCACTTCCTTGGTAAGGAAGAGGTCGAGGGTTCAATTCCCTTCAACAGCTCGGAAAGAGATGTTGGTACTTCGCAATACTAATGAGGTTGTCCCGCTGCAAGCGGGATCAACAGCTCGAACTTGATTGCAGATTCCAAATTCCAAATTTGGACTTTTTGCAAAAAACAAGGTTGCAGACGAGCAACCCACAATTTGAAATATTGAATTTTCGAATTTGATTTCAAATCTCACCGGTGCCTAGCAAACACCCTTTTTGGAGAGAGACAAAGTCAAATGCCGAATAACCCTTATTCGAAAGGCTCAAAATGTTTAGGGTGTATGCTTCTGAGATGCAGAAGTTTATGAGAGTAACTTACTTAAATAAATTATACACTTTTTAACACTTTAAATTCGAATACAGATTATGGCAAAAGAAAATTTTGACCGCTCCAAACCACACGTTAACGTTGGTACTATTGGCCACGTTGACCACGGTAAAACTACCCTTACAGCAGCAATCACAAAGGTACTTGCTTCTAAGGGTCTAGCTGCAATGCGCGATTTCTCATCTATTGATAATGCTCCTGAAGAAAAAGAAAGGGGTATCACCAT
>JBJTHA010000283.1:0-4181 GCA_046094265.1 Cytophagales bacterium | reverse complement strand
CGAAATGCGCTCCATTTCCTTGGTGTTGATCTTCTCCCGTTGGAAGCAGTTCACCAAATCTGCATTCAAAATGTACTCAAACGTGGTGCGGTAGGCGTTGGGAATGGGTAAGTTGTTGTTCGAGAGTGCGTTCACCAAGGTATAATCGGTGTCGTACGTCCTGCGCAGTGACCCTTCTAGGTCTTTCAAACTCTGCTGTGCAATCATGTCTAATATCTTGCGTTTTTCATCGGCAAACATCTGCCAGATGGTGTACTTCTCAGGGCCAAAATATTGCTGCATAATGCCCATCACATCGCCCAAGCGGCCCTCCTCAAATGCTCTAACCATGCGAAACTGCATTCCCGCAAACTCATCGGGTTGCATCTCCAAAGAGATATTGCCAATAATATTGTGCTTGCCCAAATAGATAACGGCAAATGCAAACTTCTTTTCAGACTTGGTGACGAGTGATTTTACCTTGGTAATGCTCAATACAAGTTTCTGCTCGCCCGCTTCCTTTTTAATGAACGATTCATTGCTAGTGCTGTAATTGAAGATGGTGAGCGACTCAGGCTCTTCTTCAAAAATAGCCGACACCGCAAAGTGCATACCCACGCGCTTCAGGTTTGTACGGGCTGGCACCACTAATTTCTTATATACAATCGCTCCGTTCTCTTGCGTGTTGCTGGGGGCTTTCTCCAAGCGCTGTATAAACTCAGGTTCCAAATCAATCCCACCAATCTGGCTGGCGAGCTGCACCACACGGCAGGCGTACTGTATCACCTGAATGGTTTCAATGCCAGAAATCTCGTCAAAGAACCAACCACAGCTGGTGTACATCAACATGGCGTGGCGTTGCATTTCAAGAATCCGAAGAATCTTGTTCTCTGAAGCATGAGGTAAAGCATGGTGTTGCAAAAAAGCTTGTATTGATTTGTCACTGCGATTCAATACCACGTTGATGTATTCGTTGCGGGCGTGCCAAGGGTTTTCGAGCACCGTGCCGCCTTCTTTTTCAAAAATATGTGCTACTGAATCGCGCAGCCAATCCAATGCCTCGCGCAAAGGGCCGCGCCACTTTTGATGATATCCTTTACCCGAGTTACATCCGCAATCACTACGCCAGCGCTCAACGCCATGTACGCAGCTCCACGAACTATCCTCAATAATCTGTGCTTCGTGTTCAATAGGGAATTTGTCTAAGAACTGACCGTAATTAATGAGATTGGCTTGTTTGTCTTTCTCAATATAATCCAAACAAAAGGCCAACGCCATTTCGCCATGTTTGTGGTGATGGCCGTACGTTTCGCCATCGGTGGCAACATGCACCAGCTGAGGCCCGCTATCATTTTTGTCGATCCCATTCAGCAAGTTATCGGCAAAGCGTTTGCCATCGTTGAGTAAACCATTAAAGGCAATGCCTTGCGAAATGTTGCCTTCGTAAAAGAAGAGATAAATGCTTTTTCCAGAAGGCAGCTTGCACAAATACGACTTGCGCGTGTTGATGGTCCCTTCGTTTACATCTGTCCATTTCTCCTCTCCCACTTTACGTATTGCCTTGGCCTGCCGCGGAGCAAGAATGGTAAACTTGATGTGGTGCGCAGCCAGCACCTCCAACGTGTCATTGTCAACAGCCGTCTCTGCCAGCCACATTCCCTCTGGCTTACGCTTGAAGCGTCTTTCAAAATCGCGGATGCCCCAAATCACTTGCGTTTCTTTATCGCGGGCATTGGCCAACGGCATGATGATGTGATTGTACACCTGCGCCAATGCCGACCCATGGCCTCCAAAGTATTTTAAGCTTTCGCGGTCTGCCTCTAAAATTCCTTCATAGGTTTCTTTCGCATTCAACTCCATCCACGATAGAAGCGTGGGCCCGAAGTTGAAACTAATCTTGGCGTAGTTGTTGGTGATTTTCTTAATTACACCATCTTGCCCCAAAATACGAGAAGCCGCATTGGGGTCGTAGCATTCTGCATTGATGCGCTCATTCCAATCGTGATACGGGTGAGCAGAATCTTGCACCTCAATTACCTCTAGCCATGCATTTTCGCGTGGCGGTTGGTAAAAATGGCCGTGGATACAGATGTATTTATTAGGGGTGTTACTCATCGTCAGATTTGTTATTTTAGACCGCAAGCTGCTGGCTTCAGGCAACAAGCTATGGTATTAAATAACCTTGTAGCCAATAGCTTGAAGCTTATTGCCCATTATTCTATTTCAAACTCCGCTACTTCTTCATTCAATTTCAAAACAATACAAGCCAATGGCGGCAAAGTGATTGAAACGGAGTAATCTTTTTGATGGTACTTCACAGGCGAGGTTTGCAATAAGCCCGCGTTGCTTACGCCACTTCCACCGAAGTCCGCAGCATCGGAATTAAAGATCTCTTTCCACGTGCCGCGATAGGGAACACCAATGCGGTAGTGCTCACGCGTTTCAGGCGTGAAGTTGCAGACCACCATCAGTAGGTCATTTTTATCGTCTGACTTGCGCATAAACACAATCACGCTGTTCTCGCGATCGGAATAATCTGACCATTCAAATCCCTTTCCATCAAATGGATATTGGTACAAAGCCGTTTCTGTTTTATATAAATGATTCAACGCCTTAATGGTTTTTAAAATACCCTGATGATTCGCACCAAAGTTTAGCGCATCCCAATCAATTTGTCGGTCGTGCGCCCATTCGCTGGACTGACCAAACTCGCCACCCATAAATAACAACTTAGTACCCGGATGGGTGAACATGTATCCATACATCAGCCTCAGGTTGGCAAACTTGCGCCACTCATCGCCCGGCATTCGGCCTAACAATGAGCCTTTGCCGTGCACCACCTCATCGTGCGAAAGCGGGAGCATGAAGTTCTCAGTAAAAGCGTAGATGATACTAAAAGTGATCTCATCTTGATGGTATTTGCGATGAACAGGGTCGAGTTTGAAATAATGCAAGGTATCGTGCATCCAACCCATCATCCACTTTTGTCCAAACCCCAAGCCGCCCAAGTAAGTAGGTTTTGAAACACTGGGCCACGCGGTAGACTCTTCGGCAATCGTTACTGCATCTGGGAAATTGCCGTAAACGACTTCATTGAATTCCTTCAAAAAAGAAATCGCTTCTAAATTTTCGTTGCCACCATATTCATTGGGTATCCATTCACCTGCTTTGCGCGAATAGTCTAGATATAGCATTGATGCAACAGCATCCACCCTCAAGCCATCAGCATGGAAGCGCTCCAACCAAAACAATGCATTGCTGATGAGAAAGCAACGCACCTCATTACGACCGTAGTTGTAGATATAGCTGCTCCAATCCGGATGAAAACCTTTGCGCGGATCTGCATGCTCGTATAGATTTGTTCCATCGAATTTATAAAGGCCATGCAAATCGCCCGGGAAGTGCGATGGCACCCAATCTAATAGTACACCGATGCCGGCTTGGTGCAGCGCATCTACCAACACCATAAACTCTTGCGGATTACCAAAGCGACTGGTAGGCGCATAATAACCTGTAAGCTGATACCCCCACGAACCAAAGAATGGGTGTTCCATCACCGGCAAAAACTCAACATGCGTAAACCCTGCTTCTTTTACATAATACACCAACTCATCCGCCAATTCCTTATAACTCAACGAGCGATTCCCTTCTTCTGCCTTACGCCTCCAACTGCCCAGGTGAACTTCATACACGGAATAGGGTTTGGGTTTGCTCGCGTTTTGCTTACGGTCATCCATCCATTTCTTGTCATGCCAAGTATAGTGGTGATCCCAAACAATGGACGCAGTGGCTGGCGGCACTTCCGCATAAAAAGCGAAGGGGTCCGCCTTTTCCAAATACTCGCCAGTGTTCGATAAGATCGCATATTTGTACACCTCTCCTTTGCCTACGCCAGCAAAAAATCCTTCCCATATACCTGATTCGTCCCACCGAGGCGAAAGTTTATGATTGTTGGCATCCCAGTGATTGAAGTTACCGATGACCGATACGTGGCGGG
Source organism: Cytophagales bacterium (assembly GCA_046094265.1). Taxonomy (GTDB): domain Bacteria; phylum Bacteroidota; class Bacteroidia; order Cytophagales; family Cyclobacteriaceae; genus ELB16-189. The sequence continues at coordinate 205 of JBJTHA010000283.1, read as the reverse complement.
CATTTGGAGCCCACACCGCAAAGTAAGTTCCCTCTTCCCCTTTGTACGTTGCCAAGTGAGCACCCAATTTTTCATAGAGCTTAAAGTGCTTTCCCGACCGGAACAAATGAATGTCGTAATCGGTGAGCAGACTAAAATGATCGGGTTCCTCTGCCTTTGCCTTCGATGTTTTCTTTCCCATGGTAATAACGTTTAAGGGTTATTT
>JBJTHA010000282.1:0-4612 GCA_046094265.1 Cytophagales bacterium | reverse complement strand
CGCCAAAAAAATTATCCCGATGTTTCTCATTTTATGTTCACTAATTTTTCTTGTTGCTTCACCAATTTGCCGAACGATTGAAACGAAATGATACGGCTCGTGAAGGTTCACTCCTCTACCTCACCAAGCCGTTGGGCATCGGCATCACCACCACCGCACAAAAAAAGGGAATTGTAAAAGACGAGCACTTGCAAACAGCGGTGCGCTCCATGCTTACCCTCAACAAGCCGGGTGCCGTGTTTGGCAAACTTCCCTATGTTTCGGCCATGACAGATGTGACAGGATTTGGTTTGCTCGGCCATTTAAGCGAGGTATGCGAAGGAAGTGTTCTTTCTGCAGAAATCGAATTCCAGAAGATTCCAAAATTTGATTTTCTAGACGAATACCTCCAGCAGAAATCGGTGCCCGGTGGCACGCAGCGAAATTGGGATAGTTACGGGCACAAAATTGGCTCGCTGGGCGAAATGCAACGAGCTATTCTGGCCGATCCGCAAACCAGTGGTGGCTTGTTAGTGTGTGTGGACCCGCACCACGCGGCAGATTTTGAAAAAGCAGCACAGTCGTTGGGGCTATCGCTTCAATCATTTGGCAAATTGGTGAAGCAACAAGAAAAATTAGTGAACATAAAATGAGAAACATCGGGATAATTTTTTTGGCGTTTGCCATTGGGTGTAGCGGCAAAAAGGCGGACGAGAAGGCTAACAACTCTAAAGAAATCGAGTACGCCATCGTGAAAGTTTTTCCGCACGATACTAAAGCCTTTACTCAGGGTCTTGTCGTATATGAGGGCAAGCTCCTCGAGAGCACAGGCCAAAACGGAACCTCGTGGCTGGCCGAAGTGGATATTGCCAGCGGCAAGCAAGAAAAAAAGGTGGAGTTGGATAAGCAATATTTTGGCGAAGGCATCACCGTGCTCAACAACAAGATTTTTCAGCTTACCTGGAAGAGCAAGGTAGGCTTTATCTATAACAGCCGCTACGAAAAAATTGGTGAGTTCAAATACAACCGCGAAGGTTGGGGCGTTACCCACAATGGCGTGGACTTGATTGTAAGCGATGGCACCGACAAATTGTATTTTTTGGACTCAGCCACACAGGCAGTGAAGAAAACTCTCCCGGTTACCGACAACGGGATTGCTGTGAACAATCTCAATGAGTTGGAATTTATTGATGGCCACATCTATGCTAACCGCTGGCAAACCAACTTTATTGTAAAAATAGACCCGGCCACCGGCAGTGTATTGGGTACACTTGATTTAAGCCAAGTTGCCGAAGTGGTGTACCCGGGCAACCCCAATGCCGATGTGCTCAATGGCATTGCTTACGAACCCAAAAGCAAATTACTGTTGATTACGGGGAAACTTTGGCCCGCCATGGTGGCCATACGCCTCAAATAAAAATTCAAATTGCCGTGTAGGTGACAAATGGGTGTGATTCCAACAACCATTTTTGAAGACGTAAGTATAAAACATCATGAACAAATTAGTGTATTTATCATTGCTAGTATTGGCTGCTAGCGGGTCGCTGGCACAAACTGTTGCGGAACGCACCAATCATTACAACATCAAAAAGAATGTAGCCATTGAGGGCTATGACCCCGTCAGTTATTTCCATAATCGGCCACAAGAAGGCAAATCATCGATCACCGAAACATACAAGGGAATTACCTATCTGTTTACCAATGACGCAAATCGCGAAAGATTTAAAGGCAACCCTGAAAAATATGAGCCTGCTTATGGGGGCTGGTGCGCGTATGCGATGGGCGCCACAGGTGAAAAAGTGAAAATCGACCCAGAGACTTTCAAAGTCATTGAGGGCAAAGTGTACCTGTTTTATAACTTTTGGGGCAACAACACTTTGAAGGATTGGAATAAAAATGAGAAGCCGCTTAAAACAAAAGCAGACCAAAATTGGAAAAAGTTCATCCCCTAAAATCCGCCCACAACGGTACTTGGTATCCTATTAAAACCTTAACTTTACGGTAATCCAAAGCTCATGCAACTCACGCAAACATGCAGCGCTATTCTAAAGCAACTGTCTGACTTAGTAGTCCAATTGAGCGACCGGGAGTTTACACAACCTTCCCCCACGCTCAATCAATCTTCTATTGGCCAACACCTGCGCCACACACTCGAGTTTTTTATTTGCTTGGAGCAGGGTTATGAAAAAGGCGTGGTGAACTACGACCAGCGCCAGCACGACAAGCTGATCGAGTCCGACCGTTTCATTGCATTAAACACCATCGCACGAATACAAGATTTTATTGCCATCCACAAAACCGATACTCCGTTGCAATTGGAGGTAGGCTACAATGCTCACAACACCGATTGCGTAACGGTCTCTACCAATTATTGGCGCGAGCTTACGTATAACATTGAACATGCCGTGCACCACATGGCTATTATGAAAATTGGTATAAATGACGTTGCCAAGCACGTGCGGCTGCCAAAAGATTTTGGCATTGCCGTTTCCACGTTGCGTTATCAACAGCAAGAAGCTCTTACATCGGCCCATCGTTGATTTGTGTTTTCCGTTTGGCTTCGAAATTTCAAGACAAAGCTATTTCATTGGGAATATTGGCCGTTTGGCATCATTCAACTACCACTGTTTGTTATGTGGGTTTGGTACGCCATAAAAGAACGTTCCATTTTTTATTTCTCGGCATCTAATCCCAGTATCTCTACTGGTGGCATGATGGGCGAATCGAAATATGATGTTCTTCAACTGGTGCCTGAAAGCGTGAAGCCAAAAACCATTTTGATAAAATTGCCCACTGATACAGAAAGCGTCAGGCAAGCATTAGCCGCTGAGGAGCTAGAGTTTCCGCTGGCGTTCAAGCCCGATATGGGTGAGCGCGGGTGGATGGTGCGAAAAATCAAAAACCAAGATGATGTAACCCAATACCTGCGCGAAATCAAAATCGATTTCATCGTGCAAGAGTGGGTTGATTTGCCGCTCGAGTTTGGTGTTTATTATATTCGGTTTCCTGAAAAGGCAAACGGTTTTGTCAATTCCATCACTGGCAAAAAGTTTTTGACCATAACAGGCGATGGCAAGCGTACACTGCAACAGCTCATCATGGCAAACGACCGCACCATGCTACAATGGAAAATTCTTCAAGAAAAATACCAACCTCACCTCGCCACCATTTTGCCCGCAGGCGAAAACCTAGAACTGGTTTCGATTGGTAACCATTGTTTGGGGACAACATTCATAAATGCGAATCACCTCATCACACCTCGGCTTTGTGCATCGTTTGACTCCATCAGCAAACAAATCAAAGGTTTTTATTTCGGCAGATTTGATTTGCGCTGTGCCACCCTTCAGGATTTAGAAAACGGGAATGTAAAAATTGTTGAACTCAATGGTTGCGGGGCCGAGCCTGCACACATCTATCACCCCCACGCTTCGCTTTGGGCCGGCTTGCGCGACCTTATCTACCACTGGCAAAACATGTACATTGTAAGCAAGCAAAACCATCAGCGCGGTGTGCCATATCTTTCTTTTGCCGAAGGGAAGAAAATTTACAAGACCTTTAAAGCTGCCCAACTGTCTAAACTTTGATTCGGCTTCCGCCAGCTTATCGTTTTGACTCTAAGTTTCGGCAGTTCAAAATGGGTGATTCATGTGATTCCGGTGATTCGTTGCGCCATAAAAATCAGGGGAATCACATAAATCGTTTTGAAATCATAGTTATCTTTCTACTTTTAGGTCTTCATTTTTACGTAACATACTACTCATGAGTCTTTTCATTAAGAAGCCATTAGAGCATCTGATGGCACAAGCCGGTGATTCTGAAAAAGGTTTAAAGCGCACCCTGGGCCCTTGGAATTTGATAGCCCTTGGCATTGGTGCCATTATTGGTGCTGGCCTTTTTGTGCGCACTGCACAGGCAGCAAGCGAATCCGCTGGACCAGCCGTAGTAATTTCTTATATCGTTGCGGGTGTGGGGTGTGCTTTCGCTGGATTATGTTATGCAGAATTTGCCGCAATGATTCCAATCGCGGGCAGTGCTTACGCTTATGCCTACGTGACCATGGGCGAATTTATGGCTTGGGTGATTGGTTGGGCATTGGTGCTTGAATATGCGTTGGCCTCAGCTACCGTGTCGATTGCATGGAGTGAATATTTGAGCAGTCTTATCACAACCCTGACGGGAAGCCCAATTCCATATCAATGGTGTCACTCCCCAATGGAGTCGCTTAACAAAGTAATTGGGCAATCGAATATTGATGTGATCGGTGCTTTCAATCCGGAGTTTATAAAATCGGCCAAAGACGGCTTACTTATTTTGACGAATGAGCAACTCGCGAAGTTGCCTGCTAACTTATCTGCGCTAGTGGAAAGCACAACTGGTATAGTAAATCTTCCTGCCATTTTTATTCTACTCGTGCTTACACTAGTTTTGATCAAAGGAACACAAGAGTCGGCTACGCTCAACGCTATTATTGTGTTTGTAAAAGTTTCAATCGTATTGATCTTTATTGCCCTCGGTTGGGGATTCATCAACACCAATAACTATTCTCCATTCACTATACCTGCAGGAACAGTGGGCCATGAATCGTGGAATTTACATGGCTGGGGAGGTATCTTAGGGGGTGCAAGTATTGTGT
>JBJTHA010000281.1:0-7387 GCA_046094265.1 Cytophagales bacterium | reverse complement strand
GTACACTTTCTACACCAGCTACTACCAAAGCCCTTATGTTGACAAGATTAACATGAGAGTTGGTTTTGAATTTCCGCAGAAGAGGAAAAGGAAAATCGATTAAACTCGGGACGCAACCAGCTCTTTCATTTTCGTGTTGGCATCGGCTTGCAAACTCGCATAATTCCCATTCCCCCACATCCCTTTATTTCCTACCTTCACGAATCATTTAATTCAACCGTATGCGCAAAGTTGTTTTGTTCTTCTTGAGTCTCTCAGTAAGCACACTTTCATTTTCACAAAAGAAAAAGGCAGAGGTGGCACCTGCACCACCCACCGTATCGGCCATCGCTACCAAAGTAGCCGGCATGAAGAAGTTCGAGGGCTTTTTGGAATTCTACTATGATGAAAAGCAGGATAAAGTATTTCTGGTCATCGACAAGTTTGATACCGAGCTGTTGCATGTGGAGTCGTTGACGGCAGGCGTAGGCTCCAACGATATCGGCTTGGATAGAAATCAATTGGGCAAAGAGCGCGTGGTGAAGTTTGAGAAGCGCGGCAACAAAGTGTTGCTCACCGAACTGAATTATTTCTACCGTGCCCGCACCAGCAGCGAGGCTGAACGCAAAGCAGTGGAAGAGTCGTTTGCGCAGTCGGTACTGTGGGGATTTACTGCTTTGGCCGAGGAACAAGGGAAAGTGCTGGTGGATGCTACTGATTTTCTGCTGCAAGACCTCCACGATGTGGCCGGTACGCTCAAATCGCAGCAGCAGGGCAACTATTCACTGGATAGGTCGCGGTCAGCAATTTATTTGCCGCGCACCAAAAACTTTCCGTTCATTACAGTCGTTGAGGTAACGTTAACGTTTACGGGCCGGGGGACGGGGGTGTAGAGGCGCGGAGTAACGCCCACTGCCAGCAGCGTAACGGTACGGCAGCATCAATCGTTTGTGCAATTGCCCGACAACAACTACAAGCCGCGCAAGTTCGACCCACGCGCAGGCTATTTCAGTTTTTCGTTTTACGACTATGCCACGCCCATCAGCGAGCCGCTGGAAAAACGATTTATCACGCGCCACCGCCTGCAAAAGAAAGACCCCACCGCAGCCATCAGCGAACCAGTGAAGCCCATCACCTATTACATGGATCCCGGGGCACCGGAACCTATTCGGTCTGCATTAATGGATGGAGCCCGTTGGTGGAACCAAGCGTACACAGCCGCGGGCTATAAAGATGCCTTTCGGGTGGAGTTTTTGCCGGAAGGCGCAGACCCAATGGATGTTCGGTACAATCTCATCAACTGGGTACACCGTTCTACGCGCGGCTGGTCGTACGGCAGCAGTGTAACCGACCCGCGCACGGGCGAGATCATTAAAGGGCACGTTACGTTGGGGTCGCTGCGCGTGCGGCAAGATTATTTGATTGCAGAAGGATTGCTCGCACCGTATGAAGAGGGTAAACCGGTCTCGAAAGAGATGGAACAAATGGCACTCGCCCGGCTGCGGCAATTGGCCGCCCACGAAGTGGGCCATACATTAGGGTTGGCACATGCTTACTCCTCCAGCTCAGAAAATCTGGCATCGGTAATGGATTATCCACACCCCATCGCCAAAATCGTGAATGGCAAAATTGATTTAAGCGAAGCGTACGATACCAAAATCGGTGCGTTTGATAAAGTGTCGATTGCATATGGTTATCAAGATTTCCCTGCGGGAACTGATGAAGAAAAAGCACTCACCGGCATTATTCAGCAATCGTTAAAAGAGGGGCTGACGTTCTTATCCGATCAAGACGCACGACCTCAAGGTGGGGCACATCCTTATGCGCATCTTTGGGATAATGGCAACAACCCGATAGATGAACTGAACCGTGTGATGGAAATTAGAAAGATTGCGTTGAGTAATTTGGGTGAGCGGAGTATTCAAGTCGGTGCCCCGATGGCCACATTGGAGGAAGTGCTGGTGCCCATGTATTTCTTTCATCGCTATCAGGCAGAAGCAGCTGTGAAAATGATAGGTGGGCTTAATTATCGCTACGCACTTCGTGGCGATGGACAGCCGGTAACACAATTGTTGACGGCTGAGCAGGAGCAGAAAGCACTGGACGCCTTGCTGAAAACCATTGAGCCATCCGCGTTAATGTTGCCCGAGAGTTTGTTAAAAATCATCCCGCCACGACCCTTGGGCTACAACCGCCACCGCGAGCTGGTGAAAATAAAAACGGAGTTGACCTTCGATCCGCTGGCAGCTGCTGAAACTGCTGCAGACATGACCTTTGGGTTGATTTTGAACCCCGCTCGTGCCAATCGTTTGGTGGAGCATAATCTGCGCGACAACAAGCTACCGGCTCTTGCCTCGGTGATCGACAAAATGGTAAACGCCACCATCAAGTCAAGCCCATTGTCGGGAATGCAAGGAGGTATTCAAATGGGCACTAACCTCGCGTTGGTAAACAACTTGGCCAAGCTACTAGTGGACGATGAGACATCCGTGCAAGTAAAAGGTATTGTAAAACAACGCTTAGGCCAGTTGCAATTGTGGCTGGCTGCCAAGCCCGCAGATGAGCATTGGAAAGGGCATTATCACTACCTGGCTTCGGTGATTGATCAGGTGAAGGATGAGCCGAATGAATTTAAGTCTGAAAAGATATTGTCTGCACCACCGGGCATGCCCATTGGTCAGGACGATGCAGCCTGGTGTAACTTTTATCGGCTGATACATCGATGAAAATCAACCGTTAAGTCTCAACATGTAGCTGTTGTAAACACAAATTGATGTCACTTTAAAATTGGTTTTTGCTTTTTTAGCTACCACTACTAACGCCCGACTGCCGCTGTCTAGTCCGTATGGAAGCCTAATCCCCTTTACTCTGTTATTTTACCTTTCCTGTAAAGGTGCAGATGGCGGGCACCCATCTTCACTATTTTTAGTGAAGTTAATTCCCTCTCTTATGCAGAAAAGATATTTTTTGGTAGCGGTACTATTGTGTTGTGCAGTACAGTTGTGGGCGCAAGACGATAAAGAGTTGGCTCCCATTACACGTACGTATGCCATTACAAATGCCAGCATTATTCAGGGGCCAGGTCGGAAAATAGAAAAGGGCACGGTTTTGATTAAAGATGGTTTGATTCATGCCGTGGGCACAACGGTAGCGGTTCCTGCTGAAGCGGTTGTTATCAAAGCTGATTCCATGTTTGTGTATGCCGGATTTATTGATGGATTTTCGCGAACGGGTGTAACAAAGTCCAAAGAGGAGCAGCGCGAGCGCCCCAAAGACCCCGGTAAACCGAGTAATGAACGCGCAGGTATTACGCCACAAAATGACGTTCGGAATTTCTTAAACCCAAGCGACAAGTCCATTGAAGAACTCAGGAATATCGGATTTACCACTGCACAAGTGGTTCCGTATGGCAACCTGTTGCCCGGGCAAGCAGCCATCATTTCGTTGGGCGGCAAAACTGCCGATGGTATGGTGTTGGTGAACAACGCAGCCATGTACTCCGAGTTATCTGGTGCAGAAGGGGTTTACCCGGCCACCATTATTGGCGTAATGGCGAAGTGGCGCGACCTATACAGGCAGGCAATGGCCTCGAAATCAAATCAAAGTTTGTATGCCTCAAACCGCGTTGGCCTGGAGCGCCCGGCATCAGATCGCGTATTGGAATCATTCTTTCCGGTAATTGATCAGCGACAGCCGATGCTGTTTAAATCTGAGAAGCTGCTCGAGACACAACGCGTGTTGATATTAAAAAATGACCTTAAGTTTTCTGTGATGATTGGCGATCTAAAGGAAGGCTGGCCAATTATCAGTAAAATCAAATCTTCGGGTGCAAAGGTTTTCTTGTCATTGGATTTGCCGGACGAGGTGAAAAAGGATGATATGAAGGATGAAAAGGTAAATGAGAAAAAAGACAAGAAAGATGATCAGCCAGCAAAACTAAAAACAGTGGCTGAGCAAGAAAAGGCTGCACTAGAGAAACGAAAGTCAGAAGCCATCGCGAATGCCATCTCACAAGCAACGAACTTTAGCAAAGCCGGTGTGCCGTTTGGGTTTTCAACCATGAGCGCGAAAACCAAAGACATCCCAAGTAACCTGCGCAGAATGATTGCTACAGGTCTCTCTGAAGAAGCGGCACTGTCATCGCTAACTACCGTTCCTGCACAATTGCTCGGACTGAGCGACCGCATGGGTTCTATCGACAATGGAAAGATGGCCAACCTGGTCATTACCGATAAGTCATACTTCAATGAAAAGGCCAAAGTGCGCTACGTGTTTGTAGAAGGCAATATGTATAAAATGGAGGTAAAGGAAGTCAAAAAAGCAGATCCTAATGCGAAAGTTGAATTGCAGGGCAGTTGGTCAACGACAACCGACAGCCCGCAAGGCAAATCAGCAAACAAAGTAACGTTTAAAAAGGAGGGTAATAACTATTCGGGCACGATTTCGGGTGGTCGTTTGCCTAACGAAGTTGCCTTGAAGGCAGTATCATTAGAGGGCAGCACACTCACGTATTCTTATACTTTGAATTTTGGTGGCCGTGCGGTAGATGTTGAAGTATCTGCAACGGTAGAGGGCGATGGCTTCAAAGGCAACGCCAGCGTGGGGCAATTTGGAAGTTTCCCGATTGAAGGAACGAGAGACCCGAAGTGATCCATTTAACCGTAAAAAAAAACTTAATTATGAGTTTCAAATTTATAAACAGCAAAGTTAACAGTAAGCAGTTTCCAACAAGTACTGTTCTAACTTTTGTATTCGGCATCCTGACTTCGTCCCTCTTCGCTCAATCCGAGAAGGGAACCGTATTAGTTAAAAACGGAACTGTGCTTACCGTAACCAAGGGAACACTTGGGCAGACAGATGTGCTGGTGAAAGATGGAAAGATCGCACAAATCGGAAAATCAATAGCCGCGCCAGCGGGCGTAAAAGTGATTGACGCCACCGGCTTGTTTGTGATGCCCGGCATAATTGATGCACATTCGCATATTGGCTTGGACGCTATCAATGAAGGCACTAACGCCATAACGCCCGAAGTACACGTGGCGGATGCCATCAACCCTACGCAAATCAGTATTTACCGCGCGCTGGCAGGAGGTTGCACTACATCGCATGCGATGCACGGCTCGGCCAACTCCATTGGCGGGCAATGTCAAACCATTAAGCACAGATTTGGAACATTCGATCAGGAAGTATTGAAGATGGAAGGGGCGCCACGCACCATCAAGTTTGCGCTTGGCGAGAACCCAACTGGCCACGGCAGACGAGATGGCACACAGCCACAAACGCGCATGGGTGTAGAGTTTGTGATTCGTGAAGCATTTTCGCAAGCAAAAGAATACAAGGAGGCGTGGGAAAAATACAATGCGAACAAATTGGCAAAAGGCTTTAGAGGCACACCACCCCCTTACAGCTTGCGTCTGGAAACACTTACAGAGATATTGAAGGGCAACATCATCATCCATTGTCACAGTTACCGAGCGGATGAGATCAATATGATGCTGAATGTCTGTAAAGATTTCGGCATCAAGCGCATCACGTTTCAGCACGTGAACGAGGGTTTTAAAGTGGCACCCGAGTTGGCAGCCCATGGTGCCATGGCTTCAGTTTTTTCTGACTGGTGGCAGTATAAACTCGAGGTGTACTACTCAACAGCTTATAATGCAGCGATATTGGTAAAAAATGGAGTGGTGACTTCTATCAACTCAGACGATGCCGGAATGATACGCAATCTTTATCACCAAGCAGGCAAAACACAAAAGTACGGCAGTCTAAGCGATGATGAAGCACTGTCGCTGATCACCATCAATCCTGCCAAGCAGTTGGGTATTGAAAACCGCGTAGGTTCTATTGAAGTGGGTAAAGACGGAGACCTGGCCATCTTCAAAAACCATCCACTGTCGATTTATGGCGTGCCACAATATTCAATTGTGGACGGCATTGTTCGGTTTGACCGGGCTAACGATGCCAACGATATGAGGCTGTGGACAGACCCGAAGGAAACAATCGATTTGCCCACCATACACAAAAGCTATTCGCACGACAAAGACAACTGTGTGCAGGATGTGGAACTCGAACTTTCAGACTTGTTCAACGATAAATAACCGATACCGATGAAAAAGAGAATTCAATTGATGATGGGCATCATTACCAGCGTATTGGCCATCTTTATCGTGCATGTGCAAGCGCAAAACCCGAAGGCGAAGAATGGAACATTTGCGTTGACCAATGCCACCATTGAAACGGTGACGAAAGGAACGATCAATAACGGCACCATAGTATTGTCGGGCGGCAAAATTCAGGCACTTGGCACCAACGTAACCATTCCGGCCAACGCGCAGGTCATCGACTGTAAGGGGCTGCGTATTTACCCGGGCATGATTGATGCAGGTGGAAAAATCGGCTTGCTTGAAATAGGACAGATACCACAAGCGACTGACGAAACCGAAAAAGGGGAGGTGCTCCCGCAAATAAAAGCATTAACTGCTATTAACCCCAACTCTGCTGCGATACCGGTAACCCGAGTTAGTGGAGTAACCACCACACTGGTGACACCCGATGGCGGATTGATCCCCGGGACGGCAGCTTTGGTGAACCTGTTCGGCTACGTGCCAGACCAAATGTATGCGGGTTTTGAAGGAGTGGTGGTGAATTTCCCCAACACGGGCAGACGCGGATTTTTTGACAGACGCAGCGATGACGAAATTAAGAAGGCGAGCGAGAAGGCCATGCAGCAACTCAACGATGTGTGGGACAAAGCCCTTCAATACCATAAGTTAGACAGTGCAACCAAAGGAAAAGGCCTTTCATACTACCCCGAGATGCAGTCGATGCTGCCCGTTATACGTGGCGAAAGGGTGTTGCTGATAGAAGTAAATGCTGCCAAAGACATTCAAGCGGCTTTGAAGTGGATCAAAGAAAAGAAAGTGAAGAAAGTTTGTTTGATGGGCGTGTCCGAAGGATGGCGTGTTGCAGATGAGATTGCTAAGTCGGGTATTGCAGTCATCACCGGACCAGTGATTGCGCTACCCACGCGCGACTATGATCGGTATGATGCCGCGTACGCAAACCCCGGGCTGCTCAAGAAAGCAGGCGTAAAAGTTGCCATCCGCTCTTTAGAAGAAAACAACGGAAACTACCGCAACTTGCCTTACCACGCGGGTTTTGCTGTTGCTTATGGCATGGATAAAGATGATGCACTCAAAGCAATTACCATTGTTCCAGCAGAAATTTTGGGTGTTGCCGACAAGCTGGGTTCGTTGGAAGTAGGGAAGGTGGCAAACTTGTTTGTATGTGATGGGGACCCGTTTGAGACGAAGACCCAAATCCAGCATGTGTTTATAGACGGATGGCAAATACCGATGACCAGCCGCCAAATAGAATTGTACAACGAGTTTTTGAAGCGAGAGCCGGG
>JBJTHA010000280.1:0-3621 GCA_046094265.1 Cytophagales bacterium | reverse complement strand
CTATTTTAAAATACAAAATGATTCTCCTATTAACAATGCATCGATGAACTTTGCTGGCAGCATTGTGAACTGGGAATACCGAAGGATTTAATGAGACTAACTCCAACACTTCGTCCACTCTGTCCAAAAAATCATTCACTACTTGATTGCCCCAATCACTGGCCAGATACTCCGTGTTTTGATTGAAGGTCTTGATGGATTCTTCGGTCCAATTTAATTGGTAGCTCACAACTTATACTTCTCTCTAAACGTAGTCATTACTTCGTGGTGAGGGCGAACCTGTCCAAGCTTGGACTCCTTTAAGCCACGCTGGATGGATTCTTCCATGGCTTCATTCTCCGCTTGTCGTGTTAATCCAAAATCCAATAAATTTTTAATAGCACGTATCAAAGCCAAATCATTCACCTGCTCAACGCGCTGCAAAACCTCAGCCTTTTCCGAACTAATATCCATAGCGATATATTTGAAAATAAAGTTACGATTTTTTCAGATTCTGTTGTTCCATTCATTGCTTCACCTTGGTTCTTACCTTCGTCTTTCCGTTTATCACTTCTGGCGTTGGCTTCTTTAGCGAAACCAAATTTGCAAATAACTTGTATGCACCTGGCACACCTTCTGGAAGTTCGCGGAAGAAGGAAAGCCCTGTGTACACATAATAACCTTCGCCATACTGCGCCACCAGTAAACTTCCGTTTCGAGCAGGTTCATTGGTATCGTTCATCGATAGCAACGCTTCATATTTTTCATCCCACGCATTGGGGAAATACAAACCTCGCTCTTGCACCCAACCCTCAAAATCTTTTGCGGTAATCTTGTTCGGAGAATTTAAGGCCGGATGATCTGGCTTCAAGATGCGCACCTCACTGTTTTCTTCTGTTACCCTATCGCGCGAAAGCGTTAGCGGGAAGGGCGAAAATTTATCCTTGTCAATTTCCAAATCGTTGCTGGTGTTGTATTGAATAATTAACGTTCCGCCTTCCTTCACATATTGAAGCAAATCGGGCATCGTAAACCGAATACGCTCGTTGGTATTTAACGCGCGCACACCCAGCACCACCGCGTCAACTTTTTTCAGGTTTGCCAAAGTAATTTCTTCATCTTTCATTTCCCACACTTCGTAGCCCATGTTTCTCAGGCTTGCTGGCACATCGTCACCCGCACCTTTAATGTAGCCGATTACATTTCCATTTTTCTTCAGGTCTATTTTCAGTAACTCTTTTTCGGCCTTGGGCAGCAATGTCTGCGCTGGGATGTGGTCATATTGGATAGTGCGCAATGAATGGTCGTATTGAATACCTTTTACTGTTGCCACCGCCCTCACTTCAGCTTTGATTTCACCCGGTGCAGGTATGACCGAGAAAGACAGAGTTTTTTCTTCTGCCCTCTTGTTCAGTTCAAACGCAATGAAGGAAGGTTCGGCACGCCAGCCCGCAGGTAACTCCAATGACAAGTTGCCTGTGATCATTTCCGAAGATGCCGATTTTAATAATACGGCTACCTGCTGTGGTTGTTCGTTGGTAAATAAATACACGGGTTTGTTCAAGTTCACCACAACAGGCGGCACTATTTCAAATGGCCTTGTAAGTTCGCCTTTCACAGGATCGGTCCATTTGTATACTAACGGTGCAGCAACCGAAAGATCGGCCCCGTTTACCTTGAATTGAAATTGTAACGAGACGGCAGGGTCATTTTCTGGTTTTCCGATCCAACTTTTGTTGGGTACTGAAAACAAACCCACTGAATGGTTTTGTTTTAACCAGTAAGGATCTGAATAACGATTGTTCTCAGCCAGCTTCCTCTTTGATTTAAAATTAAGCGGTACATTATTATTCAGTGAGAGGTTCATGGTGCTGTCCCAAGTCAGTTGGTTGGCGCTTACCGACACTAATCGAACATCGGCTGTAGAGCGGTTGATGACTTCAACTGTGGCTACCAACTGCTGACCGGGAGATACATAAAAATTATCTGCTTGTACTTCCACAAACAAACCCGCACAATCTTGAATCAACTGGTTCACTTCCTTAATTTTTCTATCGCGCCATACGGAAGGATCAAGTAGTTCAATTTCTTTTCTGATGTTGAGCAACGCACCTATAGAGGCCGCGGGTTTTTCTTCTCGGTAATCACTCAGCAGGTTATTGATCATCGTTGGTATCTTTTCTCCACCTTTTAATCGTGTCCAACTTGTGTTAATATTGTCGAACACATCGTTCGTATGGTGCTCACCTTTTACGTATTCAAAAAATTCCAAGGCATCCCCTCTTCGGCCAGGCGAACCAAATCCTTGGCTTTTGTGCTGGGTGCGACTTTCTGCTGCAATCTCAGAATATGATTTCCCCAACAGCGCATTGTAAGTGCCCACATTCATGGTGAGGATGCCGGGTGTTTTTTCGTTGATGGTTTGATTCCACCAACGACCTGTGTTGGTGTAAAGCCGCTTTGCCTGCCACGTGCCGAATTCTTTTACTTGGTCGGGAAATTGGTTAGGATCGTTGGTAAGATCGAATGCTTCTTGCGCCAACACGGCAGAAGCTGTATGGTGGCCGTGGCCCGCGCGCTCATCGGGCGGAAACCGTGTTAAAATAACATCGGGTTGAAACTGGCGAATCACACGCACTACGTCCGATAAGATTTCTGGTTTATTCCAAATCTCAAATGTCTCTTTGGCATTTTTTGAAAAGCCAAAGTCGTTGGCGCGTGTAAAAAACTGCTGGCCACCGTCAATGCGCCTAGCGGCCAATAATTCTTGGGTGCGGATGAGGCCGAGCAAATCGCGTATCTCTGGGCCAATCAAGTTCTGGCCGCCATCGCCACGCGTCATGGAAAGGTAAGCCGTGGCCGCCAATCGATCGTTGGCTAAATAAGCAATCGCTCGCGTGTTTTCATCATCGGGATGTGCGGCCACGTATAAAATAGATCCCAGAAAATTAAGCTTGCGCATCTTTAACCGTATTTCAGAAGCACTTGCCTGCTTTCGCAACTGCGAAAAGCATTGAAAACCTGCACTTAACCAACAGCATAGAAATAGAACTATCAATCGCATAACTAAAAAATGAAATGGCTCGAAAGATAAGACGATTGAACGACTCCACCATTTAATAAATGTTAATGGCTCTGCGTTTTTCCTTTAGCGGTCAAATGGCTGTTGCTCATTGGTTTTTTAGTCTGATATTTGCCAAAACTTCCATTTGCTATGATTGACAAAAAAGTGCCCAATGCAGATGCAGCGGTGACCGATATTCCAGACAATGCCACTTTAATGCTGGGCGGTTTTGGACTCTGCGGTATCCCCGAAAATTGCATTGCTGCGTTGCTTCGAAAAGGAGTGAAAGGACTGACGTGCATTTCGAACAATGCAGGTGTTGATGATTTTGGGATTGGTTTGCTGCTGAAGACACGACAGGTAAAAAAAATGATTTCATCTTATGTGGGTTAAAATGCTGAGTTTGAAAGACAATTGTTGTCGGGTGAATTGGAAGTTGAGTTGATACCGCAAGGTACATTAGCAGAGCGAGTGCGCGCTGGTGGGGCGGGCATACCTGCCTTTTTTACACCCGCGGGTGTGGGCACGGAAGTGGCTGAAGGAAAAGAAACAAGAGTCTTTGAAGGTAAAACCTATTT
>JBJTHA010000279.1:0-3289 GCA_046094265.1 Cytophagales bacterium | reverse complement strand
CAACTTAACGTTCAGCCCTTCATTGGATCGTGAGGCCTCCCCAGGTAAGGGCCTGTTTCTTCGTCCGATCACTGCGGTATCTACTCCATGAAATTTGTTGGCCAAGGACGTTGTGAAGATGTGCTCCCTTATCCATTTCATGTAGCCTCGGTATACCGTTCCTGTTCGTCAGTACCGGAGTTTGTAGTCTCGCTTCCCTCAGTGCTTGCTTCACAGCAAACCACCTTGCGACTTACTAATTGGCTTCGCCAACTCGCCAATGATAGACTTGCACTCTCTGGGATAGTCCAGTATCTTGCGATACCTTTGCCCATGCTGGGCGCACACATTTTGTTTATGCCAGCTGCGGGTGACGTGTTAACTGAAGTTTAGTTTTTGTATTTCGTTTTGGCACGTGGGACGAGACGCGGCTTTGAAACCGCAGCCGTCATAAACACGGGTCGTTGGGCGCAATGAAATAAACGAAGTTGGAATTGATGACTATAAAAGAGACGTTTGAACAGAAAGGTACCTGGGAACTAGTATACATTGTCGGATTCTATGGCCCTATTTTCGCAGCAATATCGGATTTGGTTGACAACTCGATTGAAAAAATACCATTGACAATAATTGGCCTTTTTATCAGTGTAGGCTTAGGATTAGGGATTTATCGACTGGTAAAAGCAAAGACGCACTGGATAAAGAGTATTGTAATTGTAACTAGTATCATTTGTATTAGTTTATTGTCCATCCCTATTCAATCATTTTCGAAAAGGTTGACCTACGACACCTGTGACATATGCGGATTCGTTTCGGTTGACAAGCAAACACATGAATGCCAGATGTGTGTATCAAAGGAATGGGACGACAAAATGATGACTGGCTATACAGGTAAAGAACAGTATATCAAGGAGGAGCAATTGTTCTGGTTCTCGACCGAAAGCAGTGGTGAAAAAGTGAACTTTTACTTACCCGAAGGCGAGCGAAATAAAAATAAATTCCCAAAAGACGAGAATTGGAAACCTCTGGTGACAGATCAAGAAGTTATCGAATATAGTCGAAAGGACTGGCGAGAGTAACTCAGTGCGGCCAAATCGAGTAGACGGCCTCATCGGGTTTTTCACCGATGAGGTTCGCCTCTCTCTCACTTTAAAGAAAACAAAAACCTGAAGCCGAAAGAATATTTTCAGCACACCCTGGGCATTACCCTCGGCACGGGCCCGGTGGAAGATGTTGAACTGTGGTTTTCAAAAACCATTGCCCCTTATTTGAAAACACAGCACATACACCACTCACAAAAAACGGTGCACGAAGACGAAAATGGTTTGACGATCTCTTTGCGACTGATACCCAACCCAGAATTGACTCAAGTAATTTTGAGCTACGGTGCGGACATCAAAGTAATGAAACCTACTTCATTGAAAGAACAGATTGAGCGGATTTGGGGAAGATGTAAATCACTGCATGTTTAAAGTGGCAGGGCATGACTATGTCTTTCATCTCTCAAACTGGCGGCAGCCCCAGCTCCCTCAAAAACTCATTATGCTTATCTTTTGCTGCTTTTGCTTTCTTTTCAATATCTACTAATTGATCATGAACTTTTTTGAGATCAATTTCTTCTTCCTCTTGCGTGATGCTCACATACCGTGAGATGTTCAAATTGAAATCGTTCTTTTCGATTTCCCGCATTGACACTCTCCGAGCGTAGCGTTCAATCTTTTCAGGTCTGTATTGATAGGTTTCAATGATTTTCCGAATGTCGTTTGGTTCATCTTTTTCTTCTCCATCGCGCAGGCGATTTTGGCGTTTGCCTTTTTCGTAGTGCTCGCTGGCGTTGATGAACAACACGTCATCAAACCTTTTGCACTTCTTCAACACAAGAATGCAAACGGGGATACCTGTAGAGAAAAATAAATTAGCGGGCAAACCGATTACGGTGTCAATGTGATTGTCTTTTAAAAGTTTGGTGCGAATGCGTTCTTCTGCTCCGCCTCTAAATAAAACTCCGTGCGGAAGGATGATGGCCATCGTTCCTTCTTTGCTTAAGAAATGAAAGCCATGTAATAAGAAAGCAAAATCGGCTGCGGACTTGGGTGCGAGGCCGTAACTCTTAAAACGAAAATCTTCTCCCATCGTTTCGCCCGGTTCCCAACGATAGCTGAACGGTGGATTGGCTACGATGGCATCGAACTCAACTTTCTTGGCGGGGTTCATTTCGTTGAGCGCTGGCCAATCATTTTCTAATGTATCACCATGATAGATTTCAAACTCAGAATCTTTTACACCGTGCAGCAGCATGTTCATGCGGGCCAGGTTGTAGGTGGTGATGTTTTTCTCCTGACCGAAAATCTTACCGATACCATTGGTGCCCATTTGCTTGCGCACATTGAGCAGCAGCGAACCCGAACCACACGCGAAATCCAACACGCGTTGTAGTTTCCTTTTCTTGCCTTTGCTTGGGTCTTGACTATCTAACACTACAATGCCGGAGAGAATGGATGATATTTGCTGCGGTGTATAAAACTCTCCGGCTTTTTTACCGGAGCCTGCGGCAAACTGACCAATCAAATACTCATACGCATCGCCTAAAATATCTGTCTCTTTAGAGAACCTGGCAATGCCTTCAGCAATTTTCTGAATGATCGTGCAGAGTCTGGCGTTTCTTTCCGTATAGCCTTTGCCCAGTTTTTCCGAATCCAGGTTTATCTCCGAGAACAAGCCTTGAAAGGTGCTATCGAATGAATGGTTCTCGATGTACTTGAATCCTTTTTGTAACGTGCGCAGCAATTCTTCGCTTTGGGTGCGGGCCAGTTCGGTAATGTTGCTCCATAGAAACTTGGGCTCAATTACATAATGCACCTTCTTGCGCATCTGTGCTTCAAAGTCTTCGGTATCTCCTTTATTTGCTTTGTACCAAACCGATAATGGGATGCGTTTATCATCTTCTTCCAACTGAGGGTAATCTCTACCCAATTCTTTTTTGGCAGCCGCTTCGTAGTTATCTGACAAATAGCGTAAGAACAAAAACGAGAGCATATAATCACGGAAATCGTCCGCATTCATGGCACCACGCAAATCATCGGCTATGGCCCAAAGCGTTTTTCCTAATTGTGTTTGTTCAAGTGCGGTCATGGCCGGGATTTTCTAATGAAATAAGAATATATCTGTTTATCAATTAGTTAGTCGTCCCTTAAAAAGTCATTTTTAGCTTCAAATGATTTTGGGGTTGTACTAAGTTGGTTAAGAATGACCTAAAAAAGGATTGCAAAAGTTGAACCAAAAAGACAAGTGGATTTACCCTCCACTTGTT
>JBJTHA010000278.1:0-7733 GCA_046094265.1 Cytophagales bacterium | reverse complement strand
CATTCGGGTAACATTGCTTACGTCACGAGTTGATTCTTTTACCGCTTGAATGGTTGTTTTCTCGGCCAGTTCAGCAAACATATCCAATGTCACCTCCACTTTATAGTCTACCGGATTGTTGTACACCATGATGGGCAATGATGAGGCATCTGCAATTGTTTTATAAAATGTCACCGTCTCGCGATGGTCAGATTTATAGCGCATGGGTGGTAACACCATCAATCCATTCGCGCCCGCTTTCTCCGCTTCGCGCGCCAAAGACACTGCGTGTCGGGTGCTGCCTTCGGCAATCGTCATCACCACCGGCAACTTACCGCTGACTTTCCCTACCGCAAACTTTATCAGTTCAAGTTTTTCCGCATTCTCCAAAGTACTTGCCTCCCCTAACGAACCGCCTATGATGATACCGTTGATTCCTGCCGCCATTTGAGCTTCAAGGTTCTTTTCAAACATGGCGAAATCCAACTTGTCATCGCTGGTAAACTTTGTTGTCAAAGCCGGGTAAACTCCCATCCATTTTGGCTGCATAAATATTCTGTGTTTAGTCTCAAAGTTAGCACCTTACATAACTCCTCGTCAACAAAAAAGTAATCAATACCTATACTATTTTGACTTATTTTTGAGAAGAATTTGTTCTCTCTTAATCAAAATAATGCCAAAATGAGAGTAGTACCGTTTCACGTTCCGCAAACCGACACCCAAGTTTTTCGGTTACAGCGCGATGAAATGACGTACTTTTATGACAAGTTGCACCAGCACAGTGAACTGCAGGTGATGTTGATTGAGGAGGGTGAAGGAACGGTGATTGCGGGCACCTATGTCGGACGGTTTCAGACTGGCGATGTATTTGTATTGGGCAGCAATCAACCGCATGTTTTTCGCAGCGATAAGAAGTACTATTCTAAAAACAGTAAGCTCACCTCTAAATCCATCTCCATTTACTTCAATGAAGAATACTTCGGCCAACGTTTTTGGAACACTGAAGAAATGAAGTCCAGCCGCCTTTTTTTTAATCGCGCCAGAAAAGGTTTTAGAGTGATTGGAAAAACGAGAGTTGGCGCGAGTCACCAAATGAAAGAACTTTGCTCTGCGCAGCCACACGATCGCCTCGTGCTCTTTTTTTGCTTGTTGCGAACACTTGCACTCTCAAAAGACTTGAAGCAGCTGAATAAATACCCCTCGCCCGATGCCGGTGTAGAAAGTAAACGGATGGACGACATTCTACAGTTTACCTTCAAAGAAAGCCACCGCAAAATATACATCAAGGAAGTAGCTGAAGTGGCGCATTTATCCACAGAAGCGTTTTGTCGTTACTTTAAACTGCGAACCAGAAAAACGTACACTACATTCTTAAACGATGTGCGCTTGAGCAATGCGTGCCAGCTGTTGGCACATTCAGAAATGACAATCGATCAAGTATGCTTTGAAACGGGCTTTCAAAATATCTCTAACTTCAATCGAATTTTTAAAAAGGCTATGGGCTTAACGCCTTCTCACTACGCCAAATTGCATTCATTGTGAACTAGGTAACCCAATGCAACGTCTGTCGCTTCACCGGATTTACAAACGGTTCGTTGTTCTGCTGAGCGAGTGCCCAAGTACGCTTAATTTCATAGTACCAACGTGCCTGCAAATCGGGATCACCGATTAAAGAAAGTGTTGGCTTGGATGCAAGACCTTCACTTAACTTATTGAACACTCCTAAATCCTGACCAATAAACTGCTTTCCCAAGCGCTTCAACGGCAGCCAAAAGAAATTGGCAAGCGCGATGTCTGTATGGAAAATATGTGTGAGTTCTGTCTGCTTGTCGTTGAGCGGTGTGAGGCATGTAATGGACACCACGTGGTTTTTCTGCCCCACCAAAATATGCTCCGTCCTCACGCCCGGAATCTCAAACGTTATTTCGGTGCTGGTTCCGCCTTTCAATATGCCATAACCTTTTGAGTTGGCCGATGGTGTGTGGCGTACCATCTTAAAACCCATCGCAGTCGGCTCAAATGCTTTTTCTTTCAATTTCAGTTTTTTTGCTGAACGCCAATACCACGACTGGTGTACGAACGTAACATGGGCAGGGTCAATCAAGCCAATCACAGAATGATCGATGTCTGCGGGCATAATGACAGTTTCTACATGCTTGAACTTTTGATCGGGATTCAGCACCAGATTGGGTAGTGGCAACACCGGCTTGGTATTTGGCAACTTCTTTTCTGGTATATACACCCACACCGTGTCATTGATTTCTGCAAGCGGGTATTGAAAAACTTTGATCTTCGAAGCATCAAACGTTGCATCAGGAGGCATGGCCGGTATGCCGGTGCAGGTTCCTTTGGTATCGAACTGCCAACCGTGGTAACAGCATTGGATGATATCGTCCTTAAACCAACCGTGCGAAAGAGGTACTCCGCGGTGTGGGCAATTATCACGCAACGCAAAGGCTTTGCCGTAGGCATCTCGCCCAAACACAATTTTCTCCCCGCAGATCTCTTTGCCTATCAATTTTCCTTTCTTCAAAAACGAAGAATGAAAGGCCAGGTACCAAAGATTCTTCAGATATAATGAGTGGTCTGTCATTGTGCAAAGAAAATGAAAATAACTTGAGTTCATAAATCCCGCATCATTGTACCCAAATGTCCAAAACCCTTTCCCTCCTTCGCTGTTTATAAAATGCATGAAAATTTATAACCTCACCCGCAAGCAAGTTTTGCCTATTTCGCTGGCGGAAGCGTGGGACTTTTTCTCTGCGCCCAGAAACTTGGACAAAATAACACCCGCCCACATGGGTTTTAAGATCTTATACATTTCTGGAGGCGAAAAGGCATATGCGGGGCAAATCATCCGCTACCATGTAAATGTATTACCCGGCATCAAAGTGCATTGGGTAACGGAAATCACGCAAGTAAAGGAGCCTCTTCATTTTATAGACGAGCAGCGCTTTGGGCCTTACGCCCTGTGGCATCACCAGCACCACTTCAAAGAAGTGCCGGGCGGGGTAGAAATGATCGATGAAGTGAACTATGCCATCCCCTTGGGCATTTTCGGGAGGTTGGCTCATTGGCTATTTGTGGGCAAAGAGGTAAACCGTATTTTTGACTATCGGTATACGGTGTTGGAAGAGTATTTCAATAAAAAAATTGATAGTAGGCATTAATCCGTTGAAAAAGTTTAGGAGGACTCCTTGAATTGTCAACTGTAGATTGTCAACCATCAGCTCGTTTAGTGTATGGTAATTTTCATTTGTTCAGTCATCACCATCGGCACCTTTCTTTTCATGGAAGGGGTTGCTTGGTTTACGCACAAATATGTGATGCACGGTTTTTTGTGGACATGGCACAAATCGCACCACCGTGTGCATGACCACGCCTTGGAGCGCAACGATTTGTTTGCCGTGGTGTTTAGTGTGCCGTCCATCATCCTGATTGTGGTTTCTACCTCGGTGTACCCAAGTCCGTATTTATTCTCAGTGGGGTTAGGCATTCTGTGTTACGGTATTTTTTATGTGGTCTTCCACGATGTAATTGTACACCAGCGCATCAAATGGATCCCTAAAAAAAGAAGCTCATATCTACAGCGGATGATGCATGCGCACTACATTCACCACGCCAAGCACACCAAAGAAAACTGTGAGGCTTTTGGATTTTTGTACGCCCCAAAAAAATTTGAACCGAAGAAGTTTGTGTTGAAGAAAGAAAGGCAGGAGACACAATGATTAAAACAGCTACTAGACGCTAGCCTTCAGCTTCCAGCCTCCAGCTGCGACCAAGCGGCTCGAAGCTAGGAACTCGAAACTAAAAGATTCACGAGAATGATCTCCGAAAAATACTACTACGCGCTCATCGATTTTATGACCATCGTATTTCCGTTGGTATTGAGTTTTCTTCCAATCAACCCTGTGTATAAAAAATGGAGGTTCATTTTACCCGCGGTGATTTTACCGGGCATTCTTTTTTTGATTTGGGATGCATGGTTTACTGACATGGGCGTGTGGGGCTTTAATCCCCGTTATGTTTCTGGCATTTACCTGCATAACCTACCAATTGAAGAGGTGCTGTGGTTCATTTGCATTCCAAGTGCCTGCATCTTTTCGTACGAGGCCGTAAACTTTATCTTCAAAAAAGAGGCAGGTTCAAAATACCACCGACTAATTACCATCTTTATTTTCTTCTTTGGACTGGTGACGTTGGCATTTAACGCGCATCGCGCCTATACCGCGCTCACATTTATCGGATTGTTGGCGGTCCTTGCTTTTGTCGAACTGATTTGGAAACCGGATTTCCTCGGTCGGTTTTATATTGCCTTTGGATTTATACTCATTCCTTTTTTTATCGTAAACGGCATACTTACAGGAACGGGGTTGGATGAACCCATTGTGTGGTACAACAACAGCGAAAACTTGGGCATCCGCATAGGTACTATTCCGTTTGAAGATGTCTTCTATGGCATGTTTTTAATCTTACTCAACATCTCACTATTTGAGTTTTTTCAAAAAAGAAAAGCCAAAATCAATAGTTGATCTTGGCTTTCAGGACAACGATGTGTTTACGGGGATTACTTCTCTAACTGCTTTTTTGTCGCTTTAGACTTTGCAGTTGTTTTAGCAGTTTTGCTTGCAGACTTCTTGCCATCTTTTTTCAATTGCTTTGCCACCTTTGAGGCAATTTTTTGCGCACTCCTCACCAACAACTTCTCGGTTTTTTTCCCCGATTTACTTACCCCGAGTTTTTCTATCGTTTGGTGCAATGAATTTACCAGTAAATTCTCCACCTCTTTTTTTCTAGTCGGTTTTTTGGCCATAGCTTGGTTGATTTAAAAATACCAAGTTAGACTGTTATCGAATGATTACCAAAAAGTTAAAAAAACTTAACATTGGGTGATCTGCTACATCAAATAGAATTGATCTAAAAACTGCTTTCGATCAATGCCCAATATCCGCAAATGGTTCTTTATGATGAACTCCGGTACGGGATCGATATGGCTTTGCAACGTTAGGGGGCGGGAAAGATCGCTTCTTGTAAAATGTTCATGCCCACCTTTTCGCCTAGTACATTTGCAACCTATGACTTCCAGATATCTTCGATAGTCTTGCAGCGCAATATTTCGGAGATGTTGATTTGACATTATGCGAAAGCCGGAAGCGTCAATCGCTCATCAGTCTTATTGAACTTCTTCTCCGTCAATATCTCTTCCAAGAAGGAGCGTTTTTGGATCAACGCTGACAACTTTGGCACAGAAATCTCCTTTTTCTTCGTGATCGACCAGCCAAGTCTTTCAAGCTCCTTCACAAGTGTACGTTTATTGTAGGTATACCTCAAGAACTCCTCAACAGTTAGGCGGTATGATTCTTTTGCCTCAGATTTTGTTTTTCCATACCCCGTGATATCTAATGCCGGAGAATACAAAAAATATAGCCCATCTTCCTTGAATTCAATTATGGCTAATTTCACGTCAATCTCTACAAACTTCTTTGCCATTTTTTTAATTTGATGCAAATTTCCCAACTCGCGATCACTTGTGCAAGTCTGGAGTTTCAACTTACTTCTTCTTCTCCAATTGTTTGATCTCCGGCCTCTTGCGGATAAGTTCAAACTGGCTTTGTACCTCCTCCAGCCGCTTCACCGTTAGTTCGTACACTTCAGCTTGTTGGTCGGTAGGCGGGGCATCGGCACTGAATACTTGGCTTTCTTTGCCAAGGGCGAGCAGTCGCTCCAACACTTGTGCCCCACTTCTAAAAATATCCCATCGTGCACCTGTTTGGTTAATGTCGAACAGCACAGCCTCCAACTGGTATAGGCGTTCTTCGAGTGCCAGCGATTTCTTGTCTTTTTTGGTGAGTAGTTGGGCGCGCATCTTCTCCATGTCGTCAATCAACTGCAATGCTGTTTTGGTCGATGTATACGATTTGACACCAAGTGTGTACTGCTTGGCCATGTTCTCACCATTTGATTTCGTGTTGGGGTCTTTGAGCAGCGCCAAATTTTGTCTGAACTCTTTGCCATGCGCTTTCAATACAATAGTATAATTGCCAACTGGCACCATGGGTGGCGTTAGGCCTGGGCCAATGTCCAGATCAGGGATAAACAAATTGCGCTCCCCCTTATCGTCCAACTCTACCCACTCTTTGCCGCGTGGCCTTGTGCGCAACTTGGGCAACGTGTGGCCTTCCAATCGCAAATTCCACCACACGCGCTGTATACCCGGTTGGTTTTTGCCTTTGATTTTTTGTACTAACTCATTTTGTGCGTTGTACACCAATACCTCCACACTGTCTTTCGATTTTTCCTTCAGGTAATACGAGATCGCAGCGCCATCGGGCGGGTTTTGTCCATCTACAAAACTGCGATCAGTTTTAATCCCGTTAATATCTTGAAAGCGATAGGTATCGCGCAGCGAAAACAAATGTGCATCTTGATTTTGAATTTGTTCTGTGAACTCGCGAATGGGTGTGATGTCGTCTAAAATATAAATGCCCCGGCCATACGTTCCGACTACCAAATCACGAAAGTGCTTTTGTACTTCGATTCCATAAATAGGCACAGGTGGTAAGTTGCCTTTCAACTGAACCCAATTTTTTCCGTCATCGGGTGAAAAGTACAACGACTTATCAGTGCCCAACCACAACAAACCTGCTTTGGCGGGATCTTCCTTAATTTGATTGACATAATTGGAATTGCTGGACGTTAAGTTTACCGACAGGCGTGTCCATGTTTTTCCAAAGTCAGTGGTCTTGTAAACATACGAACCAAAATCATTGACATGGTGGGCATCGACCGAAAGGTAGCAGGTGCCGGCATCGAAATTCGAGGCATCAATGTTTCGAATAGTTCCCCACTTAGGCAAGCCCGGAATATTTGCAGAAACATTTGTCCATGTTTTGCCACCGTCTTGTGTCACATTCACCTGACCATCGTTGCTGCCAGTCCACAGCACACCTTCCTTCACGGGCGATTCGGACATCGAATATAACGTGCAGCCGTCCCACGTCATCAAATTATCATTGGCAATGCCGCCACTGTTTTGCTGGTGTGTTTTATCGTTGGTGGTCAAGTCGGGACTAATCACTTTCCAACTCTGGCCCACGCTGTTGGTTTCATGCACAAATTGGCTGCCCACCCATACTCGGCCTTTTACGTGCTTGGACAATACCATAGGGAAATTCCAGTGCCAGCGATACTTGGCATCGGCCGGCTTAGAGCCGATTTGTGTTTGTGGCCACACGCGTACATCGCGTGGGTGCATGGTCTTTAAATCAAACACATCCAACCCACCATCATAGCATCCGCTCCACACTATGCTATTATCAAAAGGATCGGGCTGCGCGTAGCCACTTTCGCAGCCACCCACACCGTGCCAAGCACCGAGGGGAATATTCCAGCCGCCCAGGTATCGGCTTGGGCCACGGTAGCTCCAGCCGTCCTGCCGATTGGAATAAACATAATAGGGCACTTGATTATCAACCGCCACGTGGTACATCTGTGCTATGGGTAGGTTGATGTTGCTCCAGGTTTTGCCTTCGTTGAAGGTCATGTTGAGGCAACCATCGTGTGCACACAAAATGCGCTTACCATCTTTGGGGTCAAACCACATATCGTGGTTATCGCCACCCGGTCCCCATTGGTTGAATTTCTTGTCGAATGTTTTTCCACCATCCGTAGTTTTCATAATACCAACCGAAATGGTGTACACGGTATTCTCATCGGCAGTAGAAACACGCAACCGAGTATAATAACCCGCGCGC
>JBJTHA010000277.1:0-7226 GCA_046094265.1 Cytophagales bacterium | reverse complement strand
CCGACCCGTCAAAGTCCTCGAGTCTAGACGTAAAAAATATGCCGGCCGTCTTTTATATGGGCCACTCCATTCATGGCAACGAAGCAAGCGGTGCCAATGCCTCATTGGTTACGGCCTATTACCTCGCTGCAGCCCAAGGTGCCGAAATCGAAAAATATTTAGACAACACCATCATTTTATTTGACCCCAGCTTTAACCCCGATGGCCTGCAGCGATTTTCGAGTTGGGTAAATGCGCGCAAAAGCCGTGTGCCCAATGCCGACCCTAATGATGTGGAACACAACGAAGCATGGCCTGGGGGCCGCTTCAACCATTATTGGTTTGACCTCAACCGCGATTGGCTGGTGGCACAACACCCCGAGTCGCAGGCTCGCGTAAAAAAATTCCATCAGTGGAAGCCCAACGTGCTTACCGACCATCATGAAATGGGCACCAATGCTACTTTCTTTTTCCAGCCAGGCGTGCCCTCACGCATGCACCCCCTTACGCCCGAAAAAAATCTGGAACTCACTAAAAAGATAGGAACCTACCATGCCAAGGCACTGGATGAAATTGGGTCATTGTATTATACCCAAGAAGGGTATGATGACTTCTACTATGGAAAGGGTTCAACCTTCCCGGATGTGCAAGGAGCCATCGGCATTTTGTTTGAGCAGGCCAGTTCGCGCGGCCACGCACAAGAAAGCAGCAACGGTATTTTGCGTTTTCCTTTTACCATCAGAAACCAATTCACCACCGCGCTGAGCACGCTGAAAGCAGTAAATGAAATGCGCGTGGAATTACTTGAATATCAGCGCGACTTTTACAAATCTGCTTCTGCGGAAGCGGCCAAAGACCTGACCAAAGCCGTGGTAGTGGGATCAAGAGATAAAGTGAAGTTGTTTCACTTTATTGAAATGGTGCAGCGCCAGCAAATTGATGTGCACAAGCTAACAACCAATCAAAGCCTTGGCGGGAAAAATTTCGATGTTGAAAATAGCTACGTCATCCCATTCAATCAACCTCAGTATCGATTGCTTAAATCGATGGTGGAAAAACGATTGCAGTTCAAAGACAGTTTGTTTTATGATATCTCTAGCTGGACGTTGCCGTTGGCCTACGGACTGGATGTTGAAGAAGTGAAAACACCGATTGCCTTGGGTGAGAAAATTTCGGAAGTGAAAATGCCTGAAGGCAAAATCATTGGCAATGGCGGCTACGCCTACGTAGTAGAGCCCTTTGGATACTACCTGCCGCGTGCTACCTACCGTTTGCTCAGCAAAGGCATAAGGGTGAAGGTTGCTACCGATCCGTTTTTTGCAAACGACAAAAAGTTTGAGCGCGGCACTTTGATGATACACGTGGAAAATCAAGAAAAAATCTCGCCCGAACAGTTACTCGTGTACATGAAGGAACTGGCTGAAAAAGACGGGCTAGATGTGCACGCATTAAATACAGGCTTGGATTATCGAGGCGTATCGCTCGGCAGCCCTACTTTTATGGCGCTGCGCAAGCCTGAAATTGCGATGTTGGTGGAAGGCAACGTTTCCGCCACCGATGTGGGCGAACTGTGGCACTTGTTTGACACTCGGTACAACATACCCGTTACACTACTCCCGATATCCGTGTTCAATTCGACTAACATTAGTCGGTATAATACAATCATTTTCCCAGAAGGAGGCTACGCTTCGATAAACGATGGCGCGAAAGAAAAACTGAAGACGTGGATTCAAGCGGGTGGACTGGTACTTGGATTCGAATCGGCTGTGAACTGGCTTACGGGTGCCGGTTTGGCAAAATTCGAAATGAAAAAAGACGATGAGAAGGACAAAAAGGAATTGGCAAAACCGAAACCTTATGCCGACATAGAGGAGAATCGTGGAGCACAGGAAACTAGCGGGGCAATTTTTGAGGCGGAAGCAGATTTGACCAATCCGTTGTTCTATGGATACACCTCCAACAAAATCCCATTGTTCAAACCCAACAACCTGTTCATGCAAAAATCTTCGGGTGTTTACTCAAATCCCCTCACCTATGGCAACAGTCCTTTAATAAGTGGGTATATTTCTAAACCAAACTACGCAAAACTCAAAAACTCTTCTTGCGTGGGGGTGAGTGCTTTAGGCCGTGGGCGCGTAATTGGCTTCACAGAAAATCTGGCATTCCGGGCGTTTTGGTTTGGCACTAACAAAATGATTGCCAACGCGATCTTTTACGGCCCGATGCTGAGTGCGGAGATGGGAAGGTGAGAGTGATCAAGACAGACGAACTATTAAACCAATATTTTTCTATTGGCGAAATGATCGGCTCAATGATTACAAAGTCGTCATCTTTTTGCAAACCTGATTACTAAATCGACATACCGAACCCTTACTACCGAAAATCGGTTACCGTTCACTAACTCCAAAAGCTCAATTTTATTACCTTTGCAAAACTCTTAACCAGTGTTGCGAAAGTTTTTTCCGCTGGACAAAAATTACCTGCTAGAAGAAGCACAATTGCTGCTGAAAGATCAACTGCTCTATCATCTTTTTGACAGTGTAAAGCAAGCCTATGAACAACAGCAAAATCCACTTGGGCTGCAAGACAATTTCAGTCTTCAAATCAAAAAGTATAAGTTATTGAATCTAAAACCACTCGAAGAGTTTTATTTTCAACTTGCAGGCGTATACCGTTTTAAATGGGGCGACAACCAACTGGAGTTTGTGTGGGACGGACGAGACCACATGCAAAAGTACAAAGAAGATTGGTCGAAGTTCTTTCACAACTCGATCGAGCGATTTTGCCAGCAAGAATTATTTGTGCGGGCTGTGTTAGACGTCACCGTTTTTTTGCCTGATCAACACCTACTCTCAGGCATGACCATGCGCATGCATCAGTTTATGATGCAGCAATTCCATGTAAAGCTACACAAGAGCAAAGGGCTGGTGAATATGAAGGTAGCATAACCATAGTATTACCATAACATCACCGTCACTTCGATTTTTAGTTTACCTTTGGTTGTTAACTCCTTGTAAATCATTTATTAATTACAGGTACACAAAAAATATTTGAGGTGATGTTTTTCCGCGAGCTTTAATAATTTAGCTTTGCCAAGCGTTTTTCTTTACCATCATAGTAACCTACCGAAACTATATAACCCCTAAAAACATGAACACTACTACACGTTGGTTTTGCACACTTTCCATTTTTTTCTTTTGTTTACAAAACGGCTTTTCACAAGAACGACCTGCATTTGAATTAAAAGTAATTAAAGACCCTGATGGAACGGTCTACTGGCCATTGGCATTGCCTGTTTATATTCAGCTATCTTCCCAACCAGAGGGTAATGGAGCAGTACAACTTACAAAAGTGAAGGAAGATGACATGAAGGAGTTTGGACTTCCTTTGAAATGGGACGGCCCAGGCATTCATTATTTAAGGCACTTTGATAAACTTAATACAAAACTGCTGGAAAAAGAGGTAGCCTATCCGGTTCATGTGGATGGGCAGGCACCGATAACTCTTCTCCAATTACAGAGCGCACCAACTTATTTTTCCAAAAAACAGTATTTCGGAAAAGGTTTGAAGGGCATACTGAGCGCAAGTGATGATATGGCTAAAGTTGCCACCACACAATACTCAATAAATGGTGGTGCTTACAGTGAATACAAATCAGAACTTGCGTTTGCTGAAGAGAGAGAATACCAAGTTAAATTTCTTTCTGCTGACCGTGTAGGAAATGCTGAAGAAACCAAGTCGAAAGAATTTACCGTAGATTTAACTGCGCCAACAACAAAATATGCTATTGCCATTGACCAATTAGAGGAGAAAATTCTTTCGCCAAGGACACTTATTACACTAACAAGCTCGGATAATTTAGCAGGAGTGAAGAGAATCGTTTATGCGTTCGATAGTAGTAAACCCATCGCATATTTGGGCAAGATAAGCCCCGCGGCATTGACGGATGGTGATCACATTCTTAATTACTCATCAACGGACAATGTCCAAAATGAAGAACTAAATCAAACTTTTCCTTTCTACCTAGATAAGATCGCCCCGGTGATTACCTCTTCTATAGACATCAATTATAGTAAGGTAAACGGGATTACATATGTAGCGAAATCATCTACCATAAATTTGGCCGCAACAGATAACAAAGCAGGCGTAAAAGACATCTTTTATACCGTTAATGGCATTGCAGAATCAAAGTATGTATCTCCTTTCAAACTTCCCCAAAAACAAGGCAAATACAGCATTAGGTATCGAGGTGTTGACAACGTGAACAACAGAGCACCTTTCACAACAGACGATAATCTTGGCAATATGTTCCTTGATGATACACCACCTCAATTAGCGCACGAAATTAGTTCGCCAAAGGTGTTTACACGTGACACTTTGTTTATCACAAAAGATTCGAAAATCACATTAAAAAGTTTTGACTACGAATCGGGGTCGGCTCGTATTGATTATAAAATCGACAATGCGACTACCGAAACCTACTCACAATCGATTAAACTAAGTAGTGACGGGAAACATACTGTCGCCTACACGGGTATCGATAAGGTGAACAACTCAAGAACAAAAGACTTTGTAGTGGTGGTTGACAATGTTGCGCCAAAAGTTTACTATCACTTTAGTTTAGAGAAAATTGGCGGTAAAGCGGGGCAGGCCATTTATCCGTCAGGTACAACTGTTTATTTAGCCGCAACCGATAATTCGGTAGGCACTAAAGCAATCTATTATAAATTGAATAACCTACCAGAAACGCGTTATAATCAAACGCTGTTACTCGCTAAAAAAGGGGTTAACACTCTAACCGTAAAAGCTGTGGATGCATTGGGCAACCAAAGTGCTGAAGAGGTATTAGAATTTATAGTAAAATAATTTTACTCTACTTTTATTAGAAATAAAAGTAGTTGAAAAATTTCTGTAAGCACTAACAGATTTTTTTTCTTGCGTTAGAATAATAACATCATTTTTTGATCAGGGGTCTGACCTCTATGCTGCTATTTTAATGAGTTTTTCAAAATTTTTCCTAACCGATAAACATCTTCAAATGAATTGTACAGCGGCACAGGCGCCACACGTATCACGTTAGGCTCTCTCCAATCAGCAATTACACCTGCTTTGGCGATGCGATTGAATATCTTCTTTCCGTTAGCGTGTGTTAGAATTGAAAGTTGACATCCGCGCTCATTTTTTTTGCTGGGCGTAATAATTCTAAAGTATCGCTCAGATGGATTGATTTCTGTTAAGACAAATTGGAGGTACGCTGTGAGCAATTCGCTTTTCTTCCGAAGATTTTTCATGCCTGCTTTTTCAAAAACATTCAACGATCCCATCAATGCACTGCCAGAAAGCACGGAGAAGTTTGAAAGCTGCCAGCCATCTGCGCCCGGCATAGGAACAAAACCTTTTTTCATTTGAAAGCGCTCTTTTTCATGATGGCCCCACCATCCGGCCAAGCGCGGTAATCGTGTATTACCATGGTGCTTTTCGTGAACGAATGCGCCCGCCACGCCACCGGGCCCACTGTTCAAGTATTTGTAGCTGCACCAAACGGCAAAATCTACGTTATGCTTGTGCAATTGCAAAGTCACGTTGCCGATGGCATGAGCCAAGTCAAAGCCCACGTAGGCGCCAGCCTTTTGGCCAGCTTCCGTTATTTTCTTGATATCAAAAAACTGGCCTGTGTAATACTGTACAGCACCAAAGATTACTACCGACAGTTCATTGGCATTTTCTTCAATCGCCTTAACGATATCTTCTGTTCTAAGCGTAAACTCATCCGGCCTTGGCTTAAGTTCGATCAAACCTACTGTTGGGTCAATGCCGTGCCATTTCAATTGTGACTCAAACGCATATTGGTCAGACGAGAATGCGCCTGCTTCCGTCAAAATTTTGAAACGGGTGGCAGTGGGACGATAGAATGATGCGAGCATCAGATGCAAGTTCACCGTCAGCTGGTTCATTGCCACCACTTCGCTCGGTTTGGCGCCAACTAATTTTCCTAATGTTTTTTTACTGAAGTGGTGATAATACAACCATGGCCTGTGGGCGTGAAAGTGACCTTCTACACCCCATTTTGCCCAGTCGTTAAGTTCTTCGCTCACAAATTTTTTGGTGGCAATGGGTTGCAGTCCAAGAGAATTACCAGTGAAATACAAAACGCGCTTTCCGTTGATAGCGGGAAAGTGAAATTGTGCTCGGAATGACTTCAGGGGATCTTGGCGATCCATTTTCTTGGCAAACGAGAGTGAGTTTTCAAATTTCATTTTGCAGCAATATTGTTCTCCACTTGGCGCTGATGGTGTTGCACGTGGTAGATCGTAAAATAAAGCATTTCTCGTAACGTGAGTTTGCCGAGCAGGGGATGAGGTAAAACAAACTGATCAAGTTTTTCCTCTGCCATGGTTTCGGTTTTTTGGCGAAGCTGTTTTATAAGATTTCTTAATCGAAGGATTTGTGCGGGCATCTGCCGCTTGGTGGAAGGAACAAATCGCTTGGGTGCTTTGCCTCCCGCAGCAAGCTTGGCTTTGTATTTCTCCACCAAGTTTTCATAGGAGCGAGAGGCGCGGTTAGCTTTTCCGAATGCCGTTGCTAAAACAAAAGAAGGTAATTGGAACGCTAACTTTACCGGTGCCACGCTTTTGATAACATGTTCTACTTGTTGATCAGCATTCCATTTATCGGGCAATGCCAGCGCTCGTTGCTCTGCCGACAAAGACTCGATCAGGTCAATAAAATTTTCGTGGTGAGCGAAAAGTGCTGCAACGATTTCGTTTTTATTCATCCTACACAAACCTAGGATCTGTTTCCATCACGGTGCCACATTTTTTGCAAGTACGCAGGTCTTGAGATCCATAGAAATCGCGGAAGCGTGGGATGAAATCTTTTTCAATGTTCTCAAGATGGAATTTGTACTCGTGTAGCTTGTTGTTACATTTTTCACAAAACCACATCAAGCCATCGTCTTCGGTGGCCATGCGTTTGCATTCAATTACCAACCCAATTGAATTGGGTGTGCGGATGGGTGAATGGGGCACACGGGCGGGCAGCAAAAACATATCGCCTTCGTTAATGGGGATGTCTACAGCCTTGCCATCTTCTTGAATCTTTACGGTGATATTACCTTCGAGCTGATAGTATAGTTCTTCGGTCTCGTTGTAATGGTAGTCTTTTCGGGCATTTGGGCCCGCCACTATCATTACAATATAATCGCCCGCATCGGCATACAGGTTCTTATTACCCACAGGGGGCTTTAG
>JBJTHA010000276.1:0-2699 GCA_046094265.1 Cytophagales bacterium | reverse complement strand
TTGTACACCTGGCTTTCAAAAGTTACCGACTGACTTTCAATAAATTCATTTTGAATTGGGAAGAAACGGAATTTACGTTTGTCGTCTAGGGTAGTGAGGTATTGGATAAGTTTTAAGAACACATCGTCAAACACCTCGGTTTTTTCTGTCGCCATAAATTCTTGTAAGCGCCAACGCCAAATACCTTCACCCACCAACGCAGCGATTTTCCTATTATCATCCGTCCAGGTCATCAACATTGGCCTAGTGCTAGCAACATTGCCGATTCGCTGATACAATAAAATACTTGCTTGTGGCGGATAAGAGAACTTCCCGAAAGGCACTTCCGCAGGGGGGTAGCGTGAAATGATGCCGTTTGTATTTTCCGGAAAAGTAAAATCGCGGAAGTCTGAATTAACCAATGGGGTCACTTCATCAAACTGACCAGCGCTTTCAAATGAAAGCGCAACACCGTTCGGTTGCAGTTGCCGCAAGTTTGATTGACTACCCACCATTACCAGCAGAGATGTTTTGCTTTTCAACAACGACTGGAACAGTGCTGCCGTACGGTTGCCCACATCAAGTACCTGATGAAAAATCACTAATTCAGTTGCGCCACGTTTGAGTACATCGGCTGGTGCTTCTGAAATTGCGGGAATGTGTAGATGAAACTCGTAGTTTGAGTTCTTCTCTACCACGGCACGAATGGCTTTGATGTCGGGGTGAGGAGCGGGGGCAATTAGTAGTATTTTCTTCTTCCCTTCCACCACGTCAATGAAAATGCTGGCTCGGTTGTTTTTCAAGTTGGTTTCTTTGCGCAACGGTGCGATCGCAACATCAAACCGTTGTGTTCCTTTTTCCGTGGCATCCAACAAAAAGTCTACATCTAGTGAAGACAGGTTACCGGTATTTTTGGTTTGCTGGTCAATAATTTTTCCGTTTTTCGAAATGGTAACGGAGACATTTTCATTTGCCAAGTTTTGAGCAATCACCTCTGCTCTTACGGGAAATTTGTTTCCCTGGTAAGCGATTTTGTTGTAAGCAATGTTTTTCAGTACCAAGTCAGCGCGCAGTGCGGTGTCGCCAATACCAATTGTGCTTACCGGCACATTGATGGGTGTGTACAGTGGCGAGGTGCCTGAATTGTAAATTCCGTCTGAGGCAAGCGTAACGCCAGCGAGATTTTTTCCCTCGAACTCGGCCATTGTTTGGCGCAAAGCGGACGATATGTCTGATTGGGTGTTGGTGAATTTGAAATTGTTATTGGCATCTCCGCTGAGATTGCGCCATTGCACATCAAAGCCTTGTTGCACGAGGACTTCAGCCATTTGTGTCAATCCAACTTCAAGTTGCTGCCTTCTCACGGAATCCAGTACCTCTCGAATGGAGGTTGAATTGTCGATTAGAAAAACATGTGTTGGCTTTTTTACTTGATTAACAGTAAGTTTTACGATGGGGCCAATCAACAGAAAGCAAAGGAGAGCCACAGCGCCTGCGCGCAGCGCGAACAATATCTGGTTTGTACGTCTGCTCCAATGATTTTTGCTTCGGTATAAAACAAAAGCATAACCCAATCCTACGGTAACGCACACCAAGATGAAGAGGGGGGAATATTCGAATTGCAGTTGCTGCATCAGGTAGTTGTTATTCCCCTCACCCCCAATAGTTTTTCTATTACCGCAGAGAGCATACGCCCCTGTCCCTCGGGAGAGGGGTATTGATGAATGCGGTTAATGGATAACCTGAGGTGGGGTGAGGGAAGTTGATAGCTCATTTTCAAGTCAATAGCCATACTTTTCTTTCCACAAATTTCTCAAATAGTTTCGTAATTCATTTTCGCGCGGGTTTAGGCCCGGGTCATAAAACTTTGAGCCTTTGATGGCATCTGGCAAAAACTCCATGTTGGCAAAATTGTTTTCGAAGCTGTGTGCGTATTGGTAATCTTTTCCGTAGTTCAGGTCTTTCATTAATTTAGTTGGTGCGTTTCTAATCGCGAGTGGCACTGGCAGGTCGCCCATATCTTGCGCGGCCTTCAACGCACTTTCTATGGCCGCGTAGCTCGCGTTGCTTTTTGCCGAACAGGCCAAATAGGTTGCACATTGCGACAAAATAATTCGTGCTTCCGGGTAACCGATAACATTCACAGCTTGGAATGCGCTGGTGGCAAGTACCAACGCGGTTGGGTTGGCATTGCCAATGTCTTCACTTGCCAAGATCACCATTCTACGCGCAATAAACTTTACATCTTCACCACCTTCAATCATTCGTGCTAAATAGTACACTGCCGCGTTGGGGTCGCTGCCGCGGATGGATTTGATGAAGGCGGAGATGATGTCGTAATGTTGCTCACCACTTTTGTCATAAATGGCGATATGTTTTTGTGCCACGTTCATCACTAGCTCATCGGTGATCACAATGTCTCCCGGCAAGGCCTCAGCAATCAAATCGATGAGGTTGAGAAGTTTGCGCGCATCGCCACCAGATATGTTAATGAGTGCTTGACGTTCACTAATTACTATTGAACGGTTTTTTAAGTCGGCATCTTTTTGAATAGCGTGGGTGGCCAACTCAATCAGTTCATCATCAGTCAAAGCTTTTAGCACATACACCTGGCACCGCGAGAGCAAGGCGGAGTTGACTTCAAACGAAGGATTTTCAGTAGTGGCGCCAATCAACGTGATTGTTCCTTTTTCTACAGCACCAAGCAGTGCATCTTGTTG
>JBJTHA010000275.1:0-4842 GCA_046094265.1 Cytophagales bacterium | reverse complement strand
GAACTTAAGTCATTGATTCTCTTGAAGAAAAAAGTTATCAACATTGTCTAATGCATAATCTGGGTTAAACCGTCATAATTTCCGCCTCTTTCTTTTTCATCAGCGAGTCAATTTTCAGAATAAATTCATCGGTCAGTTTTTGAACTTGCTCTTCTGCATTTTCTACATCGTCTTCTGAGACGCCCTTTATCTTTTTCAGACTTTCGTTGGTGTCTTTGCGGATGCTGCGGATGCTCACTTTGCCGTGCTCGCACTCTTGCGCTACTTGCTTTACGAGTTGCTTTCTGCGTTCTTCTGTTAGCATCGGTATATTAATGATTACCTGTTGACCATCATTTTGTGGCGTAAGCCCCAAGTTCGCATTCATGATGGCCTTTTCAATTTCATGAATCAGGCTTTTTTCCCACGGCTTGATAAAAATCGTACGTGCATCAGGGGTTGTCATCGATGAAACCTGGTTGAGTGGGCTCATGGCTCCATAGTACGATACCTGAACACCATCCAGCATAGAGGGGTTTGCTTTGCCCGCCCGAATTTTAGTTAGCTCGCTTGATACGTGGGCAATAGCTTTGTTCATCAAATCATTGGCTTCTTCCAGAAATAATTCGATTTCTTCCATACATTATAGCATATTGAAATGTTAGCTGATTAAAGTACCTGCTTCCTCACCTCTCACCACTTTCATCAGGTTGCCTTTCTTGTTCATATCAAATACAATGATCGGCAACTTGTTTTCTTGGCATAGCGTGAAGGCTGTCATATCCATTATGTTCAAGTTCTTTTCATAAGCCTCCTGAAAACTCAGTGAGGCATAACGAACTGCGTCTGCATACTTTTCTGGGTCTTTGGTATAAACACCGTCTACGCGCGTCCCTTTCAAAACCACATCGGCTTGTATTTCGATAGCGCGCAAACTGGCGGTGGAGTCGGTAGTAAAATAAGGGTTACCAATGCCAGCTCCGAATATTACTATGCGGCCTTTTTCCATATGGCGGATGGCCCTGCGCCTGATAAAGGGCTCGCATACCTGTTCCATTTTTATACCGGCCATTAGTCGGGTATACATGCCGTGACGTTCTAATGCGCTTTGCAACGCCATCGCGTTAATTACGGTTGCCAACATGCCCATGTAATCACCCTGCACGCGATCAATGCCAAGTGCTTCCGCTTGGCCTCCCCTAAAGATGTTACCGCCCCCAATAACGATAGCTACTTGCACCCCTAAATCTCGGATTTCCTTAATTTCTGCGGAGTACTGCTCTAGCATGGCTGGGTCGATATTACTGTTCTTCGATCCCATAAGGGCTTCGCCACTCAACTTCAAAACAATGCGCTTGTATTTCATGAAAGTACAAAAAGTAAAGTAGGGCAAATATGCTATGATTTTTGAAATATTTCGCCAATTGCTACTCCAATTGGGTCACCGTTTTTTTAAGCCTATCACGTCATCAGTACGCACACTTGAGCCCCCAGACTTGAAGGCACCCTTTTTCACTGACAAGGACCAGAGCAACCACCGACCTGAAGTTAAATTTTAAGAATGGTAGTAGTTTGATGTGCGCCCGTTACTGCCGGATTGAGTAGGCTTTGCTAATGAACTACAAATTTTTTTGAATATGTTTTACCATTCCAGCTGAATCGCGCCACATACATGCCAGCCGATAGGTTGCCTATGTTGACTTCGAATTCCTGATTTCCAGGCACTACGTGAACATTACTACAAGTTTGGCCGAGTAAACTGTAAACCTGCACTTTTACATGTCGATCGCTGATGATTTTAAGTACCTGTGCGTTGCCGGATGTTACCGGATTGGGATATAAAACAATTTCAGGGTCGGGCGAAAGTTCTTTATCACCATCATTTTTTAACAAGTACAAGCCACCACGGGTATTTCCAACCACCAGCGCGGGCCGATTGCTGTTGAACAGGTTTGCTGCGGTAGGCCAGCAGTTGCCTCCTAAATTACGCTTCTGGTATTTTTGAGTCACCTCATTATAAACAATTTCATTTACAACATTGATGGCCGTGTTCTGCGCTCTGAAGTCCGAGTAAATGGAAATCTCACCGCGCTGGTTGGTCACCACCAAATCTGCAAGACCATCACCATCCAAGTCGCTGGCAGTCATCGCCAAATTCTGTCTGTCTGTGCTGTTGCCAACCCCCAGGAAATCGGCCTTGGCCAAGGCGAAGTTCAGTGAGCCACCCGTACCTTGGTTTTTCCAATATTCAATAGCGCCTGTATCATTGCCAACTAAGATATCCAATGTACCATTTTGATCCACATCTACTAATAACAGATTTTCAGTATTCCCAATTCGAAAGTTAGTGCTTCTGAGAGAAGGGTCTGTTTGGCGGAAACGGTCTGGGGAGCTGTTGGCCAAGTAAAAAAGCGTTGAAGTGGCGCTGTTGCGATTGGTGGAGGCCGTCAACGCCAAGTCAGTGAAGCTGTCCGCATTCACATCGGCAAATTGAATTTTGATGTTGGTATAGTTCGCTGCCGAAAAAAATAGATAGTCATCGGTTACAAGTTTGAACGAGGGCTGCGAAGACGTGCCAACATTTTCATACTGCGCAATGGTTGACGATAGACCTGTCCGGATGTTATTACTCACCAGCAAATCCAAATCGCCATCGCCATCCATGTCAAAAAAAGCAGGCACGCTATTGTCACCAACATCAATCATGTTGCTTTGCAAAAAGTTGTTGCCGGCATTGCTAAACTGCGGAGCACTCGAGGTACCTGTGTTGCGTAACAATGTTAACGATTGTTGAAAGTCAATCAGTTGCGAACTGCGTGAACTTAGGTTGGCCGTCACTAGCAAATCAGGCAGGCCATCAAACGTTACGTCTTCGAAAAAGGCAGCAGGATAAAACGGTATGACCACAGGTGCCGCGGCCGGAAAAGTGGTGAAACTGGTAACGAGCGGTGTGCTGATGGTGCCAGTGTTGTTGAGCAGGTACAAGTTGGCGCAAGATTCTTCGGTGAAGAGTAAATCCTTCACGCCATCGTTGTTGAAGTCGATCGGCAGCAACGCTTTACCACCGCTATGCTGCGTGCGCCCCCCCCCCGATAAGAGCTCGCTGCAAGTTTTGCCAGCGGGTAGCGAGATTTTTCCGCATGAACATTCTTCAAAGCCGCCCCAATTTTGGGTTTCTCTTTTAAACTGCATGGAGTCGCAACGACTTGCATTTTCGATGGTCATGTTGCGGTGCCATTCCACTGTATTGGGGCTCACAAAGCGCATGTTCAAAATATCCAGGTCACCATCGCCATCAATGTCGTCAATGGCCGGCACATCGTCTGCGTTGATTTTTAAATTAATGTTGCCAATGGAGCCGATGGTAAAGATTGGTTGCGGGTTGTTGCTTGCATTCTTGTTGAAAGGCCTCCAACTGAGTGGTTGGCCAGGCTTTGTTGTGTTAATGAAAACCACCAAGCCGAATGGGTCGCTGGTGAAGATGTCCTTCTTGCCATCGCAGTTGATATCGCGCAGCAGCAACCACTGGTTGATATAGCTCGGGAAAAGTACCTCGTAAGCGGGAGCATACATGTACCGATTGTTTTGATTCAGGTAGGTCAGTACCTGATCGGTAGTGCGTTCAAATATCACCAGATCTTGTTTGTTATCACCATTCAAATCTATGGTGTTTACTTGTGCTGCGTTGAGGCCACCCGCCCAAGGCATGGAGAGCGTGTTGCCATTCGCTTCAACCGGAACAGTTTGGTCAATTGTATAGGTAAACTGCGCATAAGTTCGCAACGCCACCAACATCAACACCAACAATACAAGGGCTTTCATTTCAGCAAAATAACGAAGATTACATGCGCTTATTTGGTCACAAGTTAAGTTGATTTTTTAGCTTTATGGAATTTTATGGATATCGCAGCACTTTATCAACTTTATCTACAATCCGGGAAAGTTTCAACAGACACGCGGCAGATTTCGCCCGGGTGTATTTTCTTTGCCCTCAAAGGCCCTACCTTTAATGCCAACGCTTTCGCGGAAGAGGCGCTGCAAAAAGGAGCCAGTTATGCTGTGGTAGATGATGTCAACTATGCCAAAGGTGACCGATTCATTTTAGTGGCCGATGCATTGCAATGTCTTCAGCAACTGGCCAGCCATCATCGCGATCAATTGAAAATTCCTGTAATTGGATTAACGGGTTCAAACGGAAAAACAACCAGTAAAGAATTGCTAAGTGCTGTGCTAAGCAAAAAGTATAAAACCTTTGCTACCAAGGGCAACTTGAATAATCATATTGGAGTACCCCTCTCGGTTTTGTCGATTGATGCCAGCTATGAAATGGCCGTAATTGAAATGGGAGCCAACCACGTGGGAGAAATCGCCAGATTGAGTGCCATTTCAAAACCTACCCACGGGTTCATTACCAACATTGGCAAAGCACACATTGGTACGTTTGGCGGTTTTGACAACATCATTCGCGGGAAGTCTGAATTGTATCAGCACTTGATTCAGG
Source organism: Cytophagales bacterium (assembly GCA_046094265.1). Lineage (GTDB taxonomy): Bacteria > Bacteroidota > Bacteroidia > Cytophagales > Cyclobacteriaceae > ELB16-189. The sequence continues at coordinate 362 of JBJTHA010000275.1, read as the reverse complement.
CAAACGGAAAAGTGTTCATCAACTCGCTCAATCCGATTCTCGCTAACATGGCCAAGCGATTTAAAGAACCGATTTTCTATCCGGCAAAAGGTGATTACTATCACTGCGTGTTGCTGAGCGCAGATTCCTTTGTAAAGATCAAAGCCGAGAATGGCGAAGAAATAACCAGCCAGTTGGTAGGTAGCTATAATTTTGAGAACATCGCGGCCGCACTTTGCATCGGAAAGTTTTTTGGAGTACCCGATGCACACGCCAATGCTGCAGTAGTGGCCTATACACCCGGCAATATGCGTTCGCAAAAAATAGAAAAGGGCACCAACGTTATCATACTAGACGCCTACAATGCCAACCCCAGTTCCATG
>JBJTHA010000274.1:0-3289 GCA_046094265.1 Cytophagales bacterium | reverse complement strand
CTACCAAGACCGAACGGATTTGTTGCTGTTGACCATTGACGAAACAATGCTTACCAGCCCACTGAAGTATGAACCAAGTACCGGAGCAGAGTTGTACCCGCACCTTTATGGCTCTTTGAACAAATCTGCCATTGTCAAAATCGAAACAATCGAAAAAGTTAAATAACTTTTTTTCTCTTTAGCTTCTTGATTAACTGCCAGTATTCTTTGCCGTAGCCCACCAGAATTTCTTCGCCTTTTCTGATTTCGCGCGTAGCTTCTATGTAGCAGAAGGTTCCCTCACTTACATATTCTGCATTATTGCGAAGGCCTGGTAATTTTGATAACCCCTTGGCATCGTTGGCATAACGGCCCAGTATATGTTTTGCCGGCAACGCATCTATCACTGCATTTCGCGTGATGTACATCAGGTAGCCGTTAACTCCATCGAGGTGTTTGACGTCCTTCCATTTGCGCAATTTGCCTTTGTATTCAACAATGCGTGTGCCTTTCCTGATTGATACTTTTGTAAACAATCCCTTCCCTGAATTGGGTAAGTTCGACCGCTTTACATACAGGAATTTTTCTAACAGCGCCATTCAAATCGCGGGCTATTCTTCGTAAAATTCTTGCAGTGCACCGAAGTATTGATGTGTCCAACCTTCTACAATGTCGTCATATGCCTCATCGGGTATGTTGCTGTGGCGCAGTTCGACTGAAGTTCCTTTCTTGTCTTCATGCAATTTGATCGTTACAATAGAGGGCTCTTCTTGTCCTTCGAAATACCATTGCTGAACGATTTTTTTATTTTCTTCAAATTCCAAGTTCTTACCTACAATGGAACCTTCCCATAAACTAAATTCGCTTCCCGGCTCGGTGCTCATCACGGCATCTTCACCCGACCAAAGGTGAATGGTTAATGGATTGGTAAGCGCCAAATACACATCGCTGGGTGGTGCGCTGATGATAAAATATTTTTTAAAGTCTTTCATTGCTAATCCAGATTGATAAGATACCAGTTTTCTTGGGTTCGCATTTCTAAGTCAATGCTGCAAACCTTGGCCAATTTTTTTGCCTTTGCGATACATTCTTCCCTGTCAGTATCTGTCCAGAGCGGAACCGTTTTGCTACCATCAAAAATTAACTGAGCTGTATACTCCATCCAAGATGCATCTCTGAAACTTCCTCTTGACCTATATGCGTGAGTGATTTTTTCTTTTGTAATGAAAATCCTATTGAGTTCCTTGAATTTTATCGTGGTGTTATTGAGTTTTACCCCAGCGAAAAAAAGATAATCGGAGAAAACGTGCTCGTTGAGGTCTATGGAAGTATAACATTTAGTCGTCCACAACGCTCCACAAACCGCAAGCAGTACGGTAGCTAAAATAAAGTTAGGTATCAAAACTAGCGACACGACACTCCCAATAGTTATCAACACTAAAAACCAAATTGGGATATAGTAGTCACTGATCGAAAATGATTTTTTTGAATCCATTTATTCAAGAGAAATGATACAAAAAAACGAGAATACCATTGAACGCAGGCTTTGAATTGTCTTTGATTTCGAGCGTAACGTCTACCTCAAATTTGGTGATGCCCCTCAGGCTAATAATAGAATGTAACTTGGCGCGCAAACGCACCTCTTGATTTACCAATACGGGTTGGTTGAACTTGAGTTTTTCGATGCCGTAGTTCACCATCATTTTTATGTTTCGAAATTCTGCAATTTGGTCCCACAGGTGCGGCACCAGTGATAGTGTGAGGTAGCCGTGGGCGATAGTGCTTTTGAAAGGGCTTTCAGCAGCACGCGTGGTGTCTATGTGAATCCATTGATGATCAAGTGTGGCATCTGCAAACTGATTGATTTGGGGTTGCGTGATTCGGTGCCAATCTGAAACGCCCAGTTCTTTGCCAAGAAACGCCTCAAACTCTGCGTGGCTGTTTATAATGAGTGTGCTCATGCAATGGGTAAAACACGAATGTACTAAAAATGTGAGTGCGGAGGGTTGAACCACGAGTGGGAATTAGTGAACTTTGAGCTGCAATGGATGCTATTTGGTCAACGTATGGAATGGGCTTTGTTTGTGCGATGGTGATGCTTACTTTGGTTTGGGCAGCCAGCGTGCGGCTTACCAATGCCGGCATTGTCGACCCTTTTTGGGGTTTGGGTTTTGTGCTTTTGGCTATCTACTATTTTCTGAACGGGAGCGGAGATACGATTCGAAAGTCGGTGGTGCTAGTGCAGTGTGCCGTGTGGGGACTGCGGTTATTCGGTTACTTGTTTTGGCGCAATTGGGGCAAGCCCGAAGATTACCGTTACCAGCAGTTTAGAAATCGCTACGGAGCACATCGCTATTGGTGGTTTAGTTTTTTCCAAGTGTTTTTGCTTCAGGGTGTTTTGTTGTGGCTTATTTCTGCTCCATTGCTAGCCTCGCAGTTTAGCATGCGACCCTGGAATTTGATTGATGTGATAGCGTGTATTGTATGGTTGATCGGTTTTTTGTTTGAGGCGTTGGGCGACTATCAGTTGATGAAATTCAAGTCGAATGAAAGAAACAAAGGTAAGCTGCTGACCAGCGGTGTGTGGAAATACACGCGGCACCCTAACTACTTTGGCGATGCGTGCGTGTGGTGGAGTTTTGGTTTGTTTTCGGTGGCAGCGGGCAGTTATTGGCCAATACTAAGTTCGGTGTTGATGACCTGGTTATTGTTGAAGGTTTCGGGTGTGGCACTGCTGGAGCAAGCGCTCAAAAAACAAAAACCAGGCTATGAAGATTATATGACTAACACGCCAGCGTTTTTCCCATGGTTTCAAAAAACTTCGCGCAAATGAAGATACGTTTTGCCATTGAAACAGAGCGCCCGCTGGTAAAACCGGTGGTTGATGTCGAAACGTTGGAGTCCATCGATCCGCAACTGCTCGAAGACTCGTTTGTGTACGTGCATTGCCATTTCGATAATCCTTCGGATGATATGTTGATTCGTATTTGGCGCACTACTTTTTTGATTGACAGAGCCTTCGGAGCGCGCAGCCAGTTGTTGCATGCCGAAAACATTTCGTATGCCCCACAATGGACGATCATTCCGCGCAAAGGTGACTTTACTTTTTTATTGATTTTTGCTGGGTTGCCTAAGTCAGTAACGGTGTTTGACTTAATGGAAGAGATACCCCAGCCCGGTGGTTTTGTGGTACGTGGTATTCGAAGAAATGAAGCGGATGTGTATCATGTCGAAATCAAGTAACGCGAAGCGTAGGTTCGAAATTCAACGTTACAGGTTTAAGGTAATGTACTGAAAAATGGTTGGTGCT
>JBJTHA010000273.1:0-9257 GCA_046094265.1 Cytophagales bacterium | reverse complement strand
GGTAAAAGAGTAGGTGCCATTATCTGCGGAAGTAATTTGACGGAGGAGCAGATCAAGAATTGGTTGTAGAGTGAGTTAGTTATTTATATAGCATCGAATTTTTCTGCCTCACGAAGCGCACGTTAATGTTTTAAAGGTCGCTTTTTTATCATCCCACCTTTTGTGTCTTTTATGCTGCTCATCACAACAAAAGCATTGGCATCAATTTTTTCAATTTCGGTGTTTAGTCGGTTTAACTCTAACCGGGTAACAACGGTATAGACAATTTCAATATCTTTTGCTTCGCCAGTTTTTCCAAACCCACGGCTGCCGCTGTAAACCGTAACTCCGCGCCCCAGTTTCTCAATTATCATTTTTCTTATTCGGTCGCTGTAGGCAGAAATGATGGTTACGCCTGTGTACTCTTCAATACCTTCAATGACGAAATCAAGTGTTCTTGATGCTGCTAAATAGGTTATCATTGAGTACATAGCGATTTCAACGGAAAGGAGGTAAGCAGCAGCTCCAAAAATGATAACATTGATCGCAATAACAATATCTCCAATGGTTGTGCCTAATTTTCGGCTCAAGAAAATAGCCAACACTTCAGTGCCATCAATTACGGCACCGCCCCTTACAGAAAGCCCGATGCCTGCACCCAGAAAGAAACCACCAAACAAAGCAACCAGTAGATTGTCGTTGGTTACATTTGGAAACGTTACGGTAGCAACTACCAATGCAAGGCCTGAAATTGCCAGCACTGTTTTAAAGGCAAAGTTTTTTCCAATTACGTTGTACGCCAAAATAATAAACGGAATGTTTACTAAGAGCAAAAGAAGATAAAGCGGCATTTTTGTAAGGGCAGAAATCAAAAGCGAAATGCCGGTTGCTCCGCCATCTATAAATTGATTGGTTAAAAGAAAACCTTTGAAGCCGAATGCAGCGGAAAAAATTCCAACGGTAATTAGAATAAAATCTTTAATCAGCCGGATCAGAATAATTTTTAGTTCCTTCCAACCTTTCGCAAGTTCAAAGTTTGAGTACTTTTTTCTCTTGCCGTCTTCGTTTCGTTTATGTCGTAGAATCGTTTGAATTACGATTTGAGCCCAAATAGAATTTCTCATCCTGTTAATTTTTTCACCTCGTTACTTTACTGCCTGCCGCTAAGGTTTGTAGTGATGCCCTAGGCAGCGTTCGGAGTGTTAGCTTCTAATTTACTACAAAAGTTTAATGGACGCACTAGCACAAGGTTGTACATTCACTTTATGAACTCGTTGTCGTTGGTGTATGTTGCCAGGTAAGTAATTCTACTAGGTTGATGCACCAATTACGTTACTGCCTTCTTTCTCTGCATAGGCTTATGATTATTTTCACTGGTTTTAGATTTTGCGCTACTCATTTTTGGTCGGTAAGAACGGCTGTAACACCGCAATCAAAAATCAACATCTTCACAAAAAACACATAGTTTTGTGTCTGATTATCTATTTTTTTAAGCCAGTCTATTTTTAACCCTTAAGTCCGCAGCCTCGGATATATGCGTTACGCCTTTGTTTACACTTTATCACGAATTTCTAAATACAATCACTACAATGAATCTTAAATCTTTACTCTTTTCCATTTTCCCCTCTTAAAAATGACTATACCCGCTACGGCCATCAAACTCTCTGCCAGCGCAATAGCAATGAAAACGCCTCTTGGGCCAAGCCCCGCTTGTATCGCCACCCAATAGGCAAACGGTATTTGAAATATCCAAAAACCGCACACATTAAGTACCGTAGGCGTATAGGTGTCGCCTGCACCGTTCAGCGCCTGCATCACCACCATGCCGTAACCGTAAAACACGTAACCCAAACTCACATAGCGCAATGCTTGCACTCCATAGTACAGCACTTCTTCTTGTTTGGTAAAGATGCCGATGATCCATGGCGACACGGTCAAAAATAAAATCATCACCACCACCATAAAGAATGCATTGTAATAGGCTGCACGCCAAACGGAAGTTTCAGCTCGGTCTAGTTGCTGCGCCCCAAGGTTTTGCCCCACCAAAGTTGCGCCAGCGTTTGCCAATCCCCACGAGGGCAACAGTGTAAAAATGAAAATACGGATGGCAGTGGTATAGCCGGCCACTGCATTGTCACCAAAGTTGCTCATTAGCTTCATTAAAAAAATCCAACTAGCCGAGCCAATGATGAACTGTAAAATGCTGCCACCCGAAACCTTCACCACATTGAGGATGATGGCACTGTGTATGGCCAGTTTATCCACACCAATTTTAATAATGCTCTTGCCGCGAAATAAAAAATACAATTGAAAAAGTACGCCAACCCCTCGGCCAATGTTAGTAGCGATGGCTGCGCCTTCTACTCCCATCGAAGGGATTGGCCCAAATCCAAAAATGAAAATGGGATCTAAAATCATGTTGAGAACGTTGGCTAATAATAGCGACTTCATGGCGATGGCTGCATTGCCCGCCCCACGAAACACCGCATTGATAAGGAACAACAACGTAACGGTGTAGTTACCTCCAAACATCCACAATGCATAGCCCGCGCTTGAAGCTAGCACTGCTTCTGATGCGCCCATCATCGCCAGTATTTTTTTGTAATAAAAAATGCCGAGCACACTAATCACACTGGCAATTGCCAGTGCCAAATAAATGGCTTGCACCGCGGCAATGCTCGCACCTTTTGTATCTTTCTCCCCTATCCTGCGTGCTACAATGGCCGTGGCACCCATGCCCAGGCCCATGGCCAACGAGTACAAAATACTGAGCACGCTCTCGGTGTACCCTACGGCCGCCACCGCATCGCTGCTGTTGAGTTTGCTCACGAAAAAAATATCTACTACGGCAAAAATGGATTCCATGCCCATCTCCACAATCATGGGAATGGCCAACAGAAAAATTGCACGATTGATGCTGCCTTCGGTGAAGTTCTGTTCTTCACCTTTTATGGCCTTTATGAATAATCGAAAAATGGAATCTTTTTGAGTTGAAGCTGTCATCTGATTTGAATAAAATAATGTAACACATGCCCCATCGGGGCCACCATTAAAGTTTTGGCAAGAAATTGAATAACATCACACATCCAAAGAAATTTGGATTGCCAAGTGTGGATGCTAGAATGCAAGCTTCATCGGCTGTAAAATTATTAAATTCAAATATCACGAATAACGTTGAATAAAGTTTCAAAGTTGGTCGAGAAATTTCAACAAAAAACTCTTTCGGGTTACTTAGCCAAAACGAGCTTTCCTTGTTGGATGTAGTTTTTACCGGCCACCAAAACACTGAGTTTGTAGGTGTAAAAGCCGTTGGGCATAGCATTTCCATCATCATCTCGGCCATCCCAAGCTAACTGGTTAATGCCTATTCGGAAGAGGCCAACATCTTGGGTAGTAAACGTCTGAAGTCTTCGTCCATCAAGTGTAAAAATCTGGAGCGAAAACTCGGAGGGTAGTTCGCTGCCGCTCAAGATAAAGTTGAAGTAAAAGCGATCGCCCGAAGGATTGGGAAATACACTACGCAATTCCAACGCACTCACTTCTGCAACTCTAAAAGTCACTTCGTAAGGCCGACTGCCCGCTCTATTGCCGGAGGCATCTTGCGCTTGCACGCGCAATGTATACGTGCCAGCCGCCAATGCAAGGGGGTTAAAATTTACGATCAAGTCTGACTGCGCAGTGGCAGCCGACCAATTGACATCGGGGCGCGAAAAGTAGATCGGCTGAAAACTGCAATTGGAACAGTCTGCCTTCAAAAAAATGGTGATACCCGTAGTATCAGATTTGAATAAGAACCTGTTTTCATCTTTCAATACAATCAGCACTTTTGGATTGGACGAAACAAAGTCGTTGTTCACCAATTGGCGGCCATCCACCCACGCCTCCAACACGGGCGGTGTGTTGTCGCGCTGTACATTCATAAACTGCGAGAACAACAAAGCGTTGTTGTCATAGTAAACTTCTGGAAGTACGCGCGGGTTCGCAAAAACTGACACATCATTTATACCCACTCTGCCGCGGGTCGATAACTGGGCATCAAATTTTGTGCTATCTCCGGGTTTGGGTGCAGCTATCACCAACATCGGTTGGCGCGGTGCTTTTGCAGCCTGAGAAACTGCTTGTACATCCACTTGAATTTGGCCTCCAAAATTTTTTGAAGAGATATTGACAAAAGCAAAAGGAAGTGATACCGATTGCCCCTCTTTCACAGTAAGGGGGCTCACGCCTCCGCGATAGATCAAAATTCCTTCAGCTACTGATTCGTATGTTACAAACCACTTTTTCAATTGAACGGGCGTGAGGTTAATGGGGTCTTGCATTTTTAAAACCACTTGAAGCAATGGATATTTATTGGCATCGATAGTAGACAACGAGGTAGCATTTACGATGTTGTCAAACAGTAAGCTCTCCCGTCCATTTAAGTCCACGCCATATACTTGGAAATAAAATGAATCCCCTGATGCTGTTTGCGTAATCTGAGGAATGAAGTTGAACCATTTGTTCGCGGGGCCAATCAATGGCGACTTCAACGTGCCATTTGAAAACCGAGCAGACACTTGTCGATTCACCACCAACGATTGTTGAACAGCTGGTGACGTAGCCGTGCGGAATACCCGGGCGGTGCCAGCGGCTGCACCCTTGCGACCAAAAATCACTCACGGCTCACCATCTTGTAGTGCAGACCATTGGGGAAGATCAATTCCAAGCTCTGTAAGTTTATTTTTCAAACTAGCCGACCAAGTTGAATACGATGGGTTGCCAATTGAAAATAGTACTACCGAATCACTTTGGTTCAAATTTGAAATAGCCGCAATCAAGTCGTCTCCTACCGCTGATTCCATTTCCGACAAGGCAAAACTATTGATCACCTGTGGCTCACGCCCACACGTGCGCGGGTCTTGAAAATTAAACGGAATGCCCGCATAGGGAACGCCTGTATTCTTATCGAAAGCAATCATGTTAATAGTATTGTTTCGACAAGGCTGCCCCTGGGTACCCAAATTGTATTCGATGTTGTTGATCTTTACTGAGGTAGTTGAAGCCGGATTGTAATTGCTTCCATAAGCAGTAACAGACACGGGTATCACAGTCTCCAAGTATTTGAGTCTTCGTTCTTGTGCGCCCTTTAATATTCCCTCTACAGCGTTATCCAGCAGCTGCGGAAACTGAAATTGCCCCCAACCTTCCGGGCCGTTGATGATATAAGTAAATGAAGTGGTATTCCACTCGCTGCTTTCGCTTGAAGAGGGTTTATCCAAACGCGTACGCCAATAATAGGTAGTGGAATCGTGTGTCAGTAAATTCAGCGATGTTTTAGCAACTACTTTTGCGTTTACAACGGCTGATTTGAGAAATGGGCTTGAAAAGTTTACCGTCGTGTCTAACTCAAAGCGAAAGTCTCGCTTATCGCTTACCAAGTTTGTCGATTGGAACAAAAAATTAACGGAGGCTGAGTTGACGATTGCAAATGCGGATGGAAACAAATTTCTGGTTGCGTTGCTGGGAATCAACGCAGTGAAGACGGTGGCATTGTTGAGTTTGTTAGTTTCGGGAATGGTGTTGGTAGGATCTAACGTAACGGTAAAAGTGTTTTGACCTCCACCACGCGGGTCACGCTTAATCTTGAATAGTAAAGTATCCTGGTTTCGCGTGCTCGGAAAAATTGAATCGTACGTGACAGTTGAGTTATCGCTGAAGGTTCGCGTTACACGAATCGGCAAAGACTTGGTAGTGGTAGCGCCTACGTTCTTCGCTACAATGTTCAAGCCAAATTTACTGCTCAGTACAGTTACGGGCGTACCATCCAGCGATTGCAACGTAACCGATTTATTATCTAATGAAAAATCAGGTTTAGCGGTCCCAAACAATTTCACTGCCGGATCGCCCAGCATCATCATCTGTTGAATTTGGGTGACGCTGAAAATTGAATTGCCAAACAGGTTTAAATAACGCTTGGCAACTTCTTGCTGTACTTCCCCCACTCCACGTTGTATGAACACCGAATCCGCAAAACCTACCTGATAGAATAGTTCAGAGTATGCTTTCAACGAATTGGGAAAACCAAACGAGCTGTGTGCAATAAAATTTCTCGCGCCTTTATTCGATGACAAAATCCAATCTTCGCCAAACAAGATTCCGTTTAGAAAAAATGCACCCACATTGCAGCCATTGATCAAAAACACCGGGTACTTGCCTGCATTGTTATATCCCATCACCGGATCTGATGCAAAGCCGATATCAATATCAATCGTGCCTGGCGAAGAGTGCCCAAAAAAGGTGATCATATTTACACCCTTATTTACCTGATCTGCTACGTTGATTAACTGCACGGGATTGGGGTCGCGTTTGCTGATGGTGGCAACCGAAGCACCCCAATAATTTGATTGTGCTATTTGTTTAAATGCGTCCACATAACTTCTAAACAACGGCAACTCAAAAGACTGAATGCCTCCGCTCAAATGCAATCCATTCTTCTTCCAGGTATCAGCTATGGGGGCAGCTTCCGTTTCCTTTACTTTGTTGAGGTAGTTTGCCACTTGCAAAGAATTGATCGCAGGCAATCGCCCGGTGGGCACCTTAGGATCAAACGTAGTGCCGCCAAGCCCTGCGGTAAAAGCCATGTCGGCACCGGGTATACCAGCCGAATGGACAAAATCTTTCACGTCACCAATTGGAGGAGTTTTGCGTTGATAAGCAGAGTAGCCATTGATGTCGCGCCCCTTTCCTATCAAAAACAAAAACTTTGGATTACCATTCGCTACCAAAAATTTCATGCATTCGTAGATCGCCAACGAAGATGTCTCACCATAGTTGAATTGATTGTAGAGTTGATCCACTGTCAACACCAATGTATCGTAACTGCCGCCTTGCACACTGGCGCGATAAGCTGCGTATGCCTGCACAGGGTTGGCATAACCACCGCCTGGCTTCATCAATAACTTATTGGAGATGATGATGAAATTAGATGCCCTACCCGTCAGATTGCGAAAGGAAATGGGTTGAACGGTAGTTGAATTGGTTTGGCTTGCTGCAAAAATTTTTCGAGGCGCTAACGTGTTATTCAATACTGCGCTTACCGCACTACCTGCAGGCCGCGTACCCACCCTATACACATTGTCTTTTTCCGTTACATCCCAAAGTCGCAAAGAAGGTGCCGGGTTGTCGATTTCGATATACGATTTGTTGGTCGTGTTCGGATTGATGTAGTAGTACTTCTCTGTAGCAGCCGCACCGTTGAAGTGTTGAGGAAAAGTGACTATGGCATAACACAGACTCATTTGAAAGCGATTATTCCCCGCTGCTGATGCAGAGATGCGAATAGCGAGGGTGCCATCCGCAGCAATGTCGCTCCATTGTAGTTGTGTTGTGATAAGCCGTTTTTCGTAGCCGAAAAAGTTAAGATTGGCAACATTGCGCAAACTGTTGCCTACTAACACCTGACCTACGTGCGGAAAGCCATCCATCCCAACCACCAACATTTCCAATTGCGGCTGGCCTGAGCCAGGCACTGTGTTCGTAACCAAGTTAATCACATAGTCCACCGACTCGTTTTGACGAACGGGCTGACCGACCCATCCTTCGCCTTGATCAAAAAAAGTGTTTTGCAGTTCATCGCCTTGCTTAAAGCCACCGCTGTAAAAATCTGCGGCTATCCTCATGCGCTGCTCGTTGTGGCTCACCTCTTTTGGTATGTTGGTGACATTCACTTCAGAGAAAAGATCCATTCGCTTTCCCGCAGGTGGTAGGAGACGATAGGTAAGAAAATATGCTGTGGTGTCGCTGTAGAGATTGTAATAAGGATTTAGTTGGGCCGATGCAGGTTGATACAACTTTTGATCAAGGGTGCCATCGTTGCGCTTACCAAAGAACTCAATGAAATCATTGGTGTTGAACACCGCATCGGCTTCGCCCTGCACAAAAATCGCCTGCTCTACGCCACGGTGAAAAACTTGAATCAATCGCGGGTCAACTGATCCTACAGGGAAGTTCGCGGCTTGCAAATCCGAAAACGTAATGCGGTAGATGCCATCTTTGGCAACTGGTATTTTATAATACTGCTGGTTGAAATTAATCCAACTATTGGCGGTTTGGCCGGGCGCTTGCAGGTTGGCGAGTAATGTGACTGCGAGGCACATGCTACCCGCCACAAGCTTTCTATCACTTAACCAACTACCCATTGCTTCGGTAAAAGCACTTAAAGCTTGAGGCTTGCAGCTTGAAGCCACTAAGACGGTGCTCATCAATTTCCTCAACAAGGCACTAGCCATTGATCGCGTGCAACACATTAAGTTTATATCCAACTTCAAAAATAGTGGTAACAGGCCACACTAGCTATTTGCCATTCAAAAATGCAAAGTCGATTTCCGTTGAAATGTAGCTTTCAAAACTCATCAAACATCACTACTTTCCAAGAAAAACGCCTCCGACACAATATGAAAACCATCTGCATCGCCTTTGCTTTTCTCTTATCAAACCTCTCTTCGATGCTTGCCCAAAATCTCAAAGTAACAAGCGAGAAAGACAAACAACTTGTGCTTCAAGAACTCGGAAAAAAATACCCTGCTTATGCTGCCATCGCCAGGCAGATTTGGGCCAACGCAGAGTTGGGTTTTCAAGAAACTAAGAGCAGCGCGCTGTTACAAGAAACATTGCGAAATGCAGGTTTTGAGGTAAACGCAGGTGTAGCTGAAATGCCCACAGCCTTTGTGGCAACTTATGGCTCGGGTAAGCCGGTGATCGGAATTTTGGCAGAGTTTGATGCCCTGCCAGGGCTTTCGCAGGACAGTGTGCCATTTAAAAAGGCTTTAATCGAAGGCAAAGCGGGGCACGCGTGCGGCCATAACCTTTTCGGTACCGCATCATCGGCAGCTGCCATTGAACTAAAAAATTGGTTATCGAAAAACAAAAAATCAGGCACGATCAAACTATTTGGCACACCGGCCGAAGAAGGTGGCGGAGCAAAAGTATACATGGTGCGCGATGGGTTGTTCAGCGATGTAGATGCTGTGTTGCACTGGCACCCGTCCAACGCCAACAATGCCAGCCCCGAATCATGTATGGCCATCAAACAAACATTGTTTCGGTTTTATGGGAAAGCCGCACACGCAGCCGCTGCACCGGAGAAGGGCCGCTCTGCATTAGATGCGGTGGAAGCCATGTACTACATGACAAACATGATGCGCGAGCACGTGCCCTCAGATGCGCGCATCCACTATGTAATCACCAAAGGTGGATTGGCCGCCAACGTGGTGCCCGAGTTTGCCGAAGTAGAATACATG
>JBJTHA010000272.1:0-4412 GCA_046094265.1 Cytophagales bacterium | reverse complement strand
AAAAGCATGGTGCATGCGGTGCATAACGCCATAGCCAAACGGACTCAAGTAGTTTGAACCTTGAAATATCCAGGTCAGCACAAAGAAAATTTTCTCAGTAGTCTTGTTCATCGTAAATGCCTTGTGTGCGGCATACCGGTGCAAGAAAAATGTTTGAAAAAAGAGCGACAGGTACCAGTGCGCCACAAATAAAATCAGAACTTCCTTCATAATACGGTTAAGTTTATAAGGTAAAAAATGGTTTTTCAGCCCAATTTGGCTGATTACCTGTAAGACCAGGCACTTGCGATTTTGTGACAGAAATGAGAAAAAAATTACTTTTTGCCGCCAAATGCCCCGGCAATGTCCTGCTTTAAGTGGTGGATAAACTCATTGGCATTATCTAGCGAGCAGGCTTTTTTGAAGCTTTCAAACAATTGAGACGTCTCGGGCAGGCTTGGAGTGAACGATGTATCGGCTAGTTTTTTCTTGGCACGGCAAAACAACTGGCGGCAATGGTCGGCCTTCTTGTCCAATACTTTTTGGATGGCGTCATACTCCATGTTGAAGACCTCTTTGAGCAAATAAGTGGCACGCTCCAATGGTTCTAACTTGCCTTGTATCACCTTAAAGGCTGCAGCCAACTCTTTTTCGAAATCAATGTGAGCAATATCAGATTCCTTGAACTTCACCATCAACTCGGCCAATGAGATGGAATCCCAATACTCTTCTTTCTTTTTCTTGAGTGAATTGAGATGGGTTAGGCAATTGTTGGTGACCGACTTGATGAGGTAAGCTTTGGTATTTTGAATTTTGGTTTGGTCGATACTCAACCATTTTACAAACGTGTCTTGCACAACATCTTCCGCATCTGCTTTGCAGCGCAGCAACTTGTAGGCGATGCTTTGCATCAACGGCTGATAAAGAACAATTGCCTGTGCTTGATTCAAAATAAATTTTAGAATTACGTGTACAAAGATAGGTTTATTACGCGGGTTTACCGAAAAAAATTCTAGTGGCACCTAACAGTGGTTAGTACCTTTTGGCTGATAAGAAATACAATAATGTTAAGCCGGCTGGTAATCAACGCAAAACACTGCCAACTTTTTAGCTATTATTTGTAGCGGCTCAAAATTCACCCGAAGTGTGATTATATCGAGTTACTTTTTTAGCTGTTAGCAATCTCGTGCTGCTTCGTATAAAAACAAAACAAACACAGCCCAAGCTGAAAAAATGTGATCGAAGCGATGATAAAAAATAGCATAGCACTCATCGGGTTTTTGGTTAAGAACATAAACTTAAAATCAAATGTTTATTTATCCAAATTATCAATATGTTATATTAACTTACTTAAAGTTAATTATAGTGAAAATGAGGCTGATACAAATGCTCTTAATAGAACAATCAAAGGCGCAACGAGATAAGATAGTCGCCTACATCGGTAGCAATCCAAAACGTTTTGCAGATTTAATTCAGGTATTTCAGGATGGTCCTTATCGAGTAACCCAGCGGGCTGCCTGGCCTCTCAGTTATTGTGCGGCCTTACATCCTAAGTTGGTACAGCCACACCTTAGCAAACTCTTAACCTTCGCCAAAAAACCGGGTGTGCATGATGCGGTGAAGAGAAATGTAGTTCGTTTGCTGCAATTCATTGCAATACCCAAAAAACACCACGCCAAAACCATCGACTTATGTTTCGGTTTTCTGACAAACCCGAAGGAGCCCATTGCCGTTCGCGTTTTTGCCATGACGGTGTTGGCGAATCTGGCCAAGCAGCATCCATCGCTAGTCAACGAAATCATTCCAGTAATTGAAACCCAACTCCCCTACGCCACTGCCGCCTTCAGAAATCGCGGGGCGAAGGTGCTGAGCGAGCTTTCAAAAGGTTGATGATTAATAGACGCGAACTTTCGGAGGATTCTTCGCTGTCGCTGAGAATTGACCGCAACTGTGACTATTTTTGGGCATGGTCGACCACGCTTCTGAAACCCATATCTGCAAAAGCTGCGGCAACCATTTTGTCGGAAACTACTGTAACCAGTGTGGCGAAAAGGTACTGCGGGCGGCCGATCGTTCGTTTAAAACTTTTTTGAGCAACATACTCATTGCCGTCACCTTTGCAGATAGCAAAATGATACAAACATTGTGGCTGGTATTGAAGAAGCCAGGCTTTGTTTCTTATGAATTTGCAAGCGGCAGGCGTGTCAATTATTTGAAGCCCATGTCGCTATTTTTTGTCCTAAACCTGATTTACTTCTTCTTTCCGGTAATCCAGCTGTTCAATGCATCGCTCAGCACCCAACTTTATTCACCCTGGGGTGGGCTCTATAAATCTATCGTAACCCATAAGATACTTGCCCTGGGTATGGATTTTTCATCTTTCAGTTTGGTCTACAACCTTAAAACTACTTCGCTGGCCAAGCTATTGGTGATGGTGTTTGTTGTGATCACCTCGCTTCCGCTTAACCTGTTGTATCTCAAAAAGAACCGGTACTTCACCGACCATGTTGGCTATGCCGTAGAGTTAGCTTGTTTTAACCTTTTTGTGAATGCCATTGTACTTTCAATTGTTGCCTCATTTTCTGGATTAGGGAAGTTTCTCGATGAAAACATATTAACCGCAATTTTCATCTCTACGAATTTGTATTTTGTGCTGCGCTCTGGCTATCAGTTTTATGGCGAGAAAGGCTGGCGTTTGGTCACCAAATCTATCGTGATGATACTCTTCCTTAAGGTTTCATTAGAAGCATATCGGTCTGTTTTGTTCTTTATCACACTTGCCTCGCTGTAATAAAATAGCCATGCGCGTGGCAAGCCGCCCGCGATGCACTATTCGCAGCATTGAACGTTTAAGAAAAAGAAATGACGCGTTTAAAGTGTCCGCTGCAAACTATCAATCAATTCTTGCGCGTGCGTGCGCTCCGTAAGCGGCACGAGATTCTGAAAAGTCTGTAGCGCTTCAATTGCCTGCGGATATTCTTTGTTGATGGCCAACGTAAGCCCTAAGTTAAAATGGCTATTCGGAAATGTTGGCTCTATTTCGATTGATGTTTGGTAGTGAATTTTCGCCAACGACACGTTACCAACTTCTGCGTACACATTGGCCAAGTTGTAATGCGATTCGTAATGGCGTGGCTCCTCCTTCAGCGAAAGGGTAAAGTAGTCGATGGCCTTGCTGTAGTTCTTCTCTTCTGATTCCAGTATTCCCAAGTTGCAATATGCATCCGCAATTGAATCCGCCTGATCTACGGATTTTAGATACAGTTCTTTTGCACGCTTGTCGTGGTGTTCATCCAACATCAAAGCTTCTTCAAATACAGAAAGCTGATAGATGCTAACCACTTTAGCGCCCTCAAATAAATTCAATTGGCCAGGGCGGTCGTGTTTGGCGGGTCTTTTCTTCCGAACCGGCTTGAAACCAAACTTCTCGGCATTATTTGCAATCGGAAAAGCAATTACCTTGGCCATGACGCAAAGATAGCGAGAGATTTAAAATTTATTTAAGAAGTTAGACGTTAGAGGTTCGATGTTAGAACCATATCAATTCTTTGTAATCAAAAACTCCACTCGCCTGTTCATTTTGTGGGCTTCTTCGGTGTCGTTGGTGGCAATAGGGCGAGTGCCTCCAAAACCTTTTCCTTTTACTCGCCTACCCGCAATGCCTTTGCTCACCAAATACGATTTGATTTTTTCAACACGCTGTTGAGACAAGACTAAGTTCTTCTTGGCGTCACCCCTATTGTCGGTGTGGCCTTCCAATTCAATTTCCACTTTGGGATTCGATTTCAAAAAATCTACTACTGCATCAAGCTCTGCATAGGACTCTTCTAACAAGGTAGTGGTTCCCATATTAAACAGAACGCTCTTTAAGTTTACAACAGTACCAACTTCTATTGGCTGCAGTGTGAAGTTCAATTCCAAGGAGTTGAGTTGCATCGTTTTCAAATCCAATCGCTCCACAACGTTCACATAACCTTTGTGCTCCACTTCGATTGCGTAAACTTTCGTGGAAGGAATGATGACACGGTATTGCCCGTTTGATTTGGCCGTTATTACAAATGAAGAATCTGAACGAAACTTAAGTACTGCAGATATAGCCGCGTTGTTTTTAGCATTGGTTACCTTTCCGAACAAAACAATTGCGTTGGCCAACTTTGCTTGATAGTCCTGCTCCTTGATTTTCAGTAGTGTATCAATTTTTGGTTCGGGCTTAAAGATGGTGTCATTGAGCACTTTTATCACCCCATATCGATTGCTATCGTGCGTAGAGGTAAACAACGAATAGCCAAACTTCGGAAACATTCGAAAGTGCAATTCGCGCGATTCAGAGTTTACTTTGTCGCCCAGCCACTCGGGCGTTGACCACCGCTCCCAACTGTCATCCAATCGCTTCGCAACAAAAATATCAAAGCTGCCTGCACCTTTCCACCCGT
>JBJTHA010000271.1:0-12418 GCA_046094265.1 Cytophagales bacterium | reverse complement strand
GCACAGGTAAAAGCTTTCAAAGAAAGTGGTCTTTTCAGATCACGAGAGCGAGTGCTTTTGGACACCATCGAGGCAAAAAGATATTTACTTCAATCAAGCGACAGCATTGAGGGAATTTATAAAAATGAAGTCTACGAGATCATCGTCACTAAAAATCAAAACAATTTCCACGATTACTTGGGGTATATCAACCAAAGCAAAACAAGTCTGTGGGAACCAGGTCAAGTAAAACTTGAGGTAAAACAACTTGGTTTAAACACTTTTCAAACAGTTTTGTATTTGCGTAACCATTCATTTGAGTTAAGGAAAATAGAAAACGAAAATCCTGTTATCGCAGCCTTTGGTGTAAAAAAGTTATTTCCGCCACAATCCGTAAGGCCGAAATCGAAATTTGAGAATTTTAGCTTACCTCCAGCCGGTAATTGGTTTCAATTTAAATCGCTAAATGATAGCACGGGTTACCTTCATATCAAAACTTTTGACGGTTCTTTGAAACGCAGGTTCGATTCTGCTTATCACGCGATCAAACCCACGTTAGAAAGCAAAAGAAACTTGATTATCGATATAAGGGGAAACGGTGGAGGAAGTGACGCTTGTTGGCGTTTTCTTTCAACATACCTGTACACCCAGCCTTTCGACTACGATATCACCGAGTTTCTTTGCACTGAGGAAATCATAAAACGAAACGAAGAATACTTGCAACAAATGGAAGCAAGAAAAAAAGATTACGGATGGGGTGCAATCAAGTTTCAAAAAATTAAACTTAGGAAGATGAGAAATACTCCTTCGGGCACTTTCATTCCGTTTTCCAAATTTATTCCTTGGTGGGCCAGGCCCATTCGTTAATGTGAAAACAGAAAAACAAAGAAAGGTTTATCCGTCACCTGAACGAATTGTAGTAATGACAAATCGAAATACAGCTAGTTCGGCAGAAGGACTCTTACTGGACGCAATGAAAAGTAAGAAAGTTATCACTTTTGGCGAGAACTCCGGAGGCTTTATTACGTTCGGTGATATTCGTTCAGTAACTACACCAAACAGGTTTGTTTTACACAGCGCGACACAACGCACCCTCAATCGATTTCAATATGAGCGAAGCGGGATACCTCCCAAAATACAAGCAAACAAAAATGAAGATTGGATTCAGCAAGCCATAAAACTCTTTCAAAATTGGCCACAGAAAAACTAGCGTGGCTCAATGCTTACCAATCGCCCCGGCATTTTCGCAGTATGAAGACCCTCTCTCAACACTTGAACTCCGTTCACAAAAACATGCTCCACACCCGTTGCATATTGATGAGGTTGTTGGAAAGTAGCATTATCGCGAATGGTTTGAGAATCAAACACCACCACATCGGCATAATAACCTACCTTCAACGCGCCACGTTTTTTCAGCTTGAGGTTCGATGCGGGCAATGATGTCATTCGCCTGACTGCTTCCTCCAGCGACATCAACTTTTCATCGCGGGAATATTTTCCGAGAAACCGCGCAAAACTTCCGTAAGCGCGTGGATGAAGGCTTCCTTCGTTATAAGGTGGCTCGTTGGCGATACTGCCTGCATCTGAACAGATACTCACGTAAGGCAGCTGCAACATACGTTTTACGTTTTCTTCTTTCATTAAAAAGAAAATGCAGGGAATATTGGAGCGGTCTTCCACAATCAAATCGAGCATGGTCTCATTTGCATTTTTCTTTCGCATGGCCGCTATTTCGCTCAGGCGTTTGCCTTTATACAATTGGTTCAACTTCGGGTCGCGAAAGCCAAGCACCATTACATCTTTTGGGTCAGATAATCGAGAAGGAATTCCTTTCTCTAACTCTTCCAACACACGTTTTCTTAATGCTGGCGACTTCAGCCGCTTTCGCAACTGGGCCGCTCCGCCCTCTTGCACCCACGTAGGCAAGCGGGCTGTAAGGCTCGTACCACTGGCATTGTAGGTGTACATGTCCGCTGTAATCTTCAGTCCGGCTTTTTGTGCGCTATCGATTTTCGCGATGACGGTGTCAATCTTGTTCCAGTTCCAAGTATTATTGATTTTCAAATGATAAATCTCAGCCGGTACGTTGGCTTCTTTGGCAATTTTGAAAACCTCGTTCAAGGCAGAAAAGATTTTGTCACTCTCGCTACGCATGTGGGTGATGTAAATACCATCAAACTCAGCCACGACTTTGCACAATTCAATCAACTCATCAGTTGATGCATAATCTGCGGGGGCGTAAATCAAAGATGAACCTAACCCCAAAGCACCTTGCTGCATCGCTTCGCGGACTAATCCCTTCATTTGTTCTAACTCCTCCGCATTCGGCTTGCGATTGTCATAACCCAGCACATAGTTGCGCACCGAAGTAGCACCCACAAACGAGGCGAAGTTGGGGCTCACGCCTTTCTTTTGCAGATAGCTGAAATATTCACCTAACGAACTCCACAACGAATCTTTTTCATTCTTTTTTTTTCGTGGGCCAGGGCTCCAGCCTTCGCCAAATATTTCGAGCGTTACACCCTGCTTGATATTGCTCATCGAGCGACCATCTTTGAGCAAGGAACCATCCGCCCAACTGAGCATATTAATAAAACCCGGTGACACTGCTTTGCCTTTTGCATCGACTTCGTATTTCGAAATCGCCTTTGACAAATCACCAATCGCGGCAATCGTGTCGGCATTGATGCCTACATCGCCTTGAAGAGGCTTCCCGCCAAGGCCATCGTAAATCGTGCCGTTTCGGATAATGGTTTCAAATGTTTGAATAGGAGCCGGCTTACACGATGCCAGTATGAACGCCAGGACCACAATATTCACAACACAGCTTTGTAAGCCCAATGCGCTGACTTTTATATTATTTGCAGGCAACTCCATCAACATATTTTTCAATTACACCCAACTTACTAGCTACTTCGCTTCCTTTAAACCCATTGATAT
The DNA here is from genome assembly GCA_046094265.1 of Cytophagales bacterium. Classification (GTDB taxonomy): domain Bacteria; phylum Bacteroidota; class Bacteroidia; order Cytophagales; family Cyclobacteriaceae; genus ELB16-189. Next base: position 9,499 of record JBJTHA010000271.1, on the reverse strand, counting down.
CGCCATAGCGGATTTGGTTTTTGTATTCCTTCAGCAACTGTTTCGACAATGGCAAATACGACCAATGCCATTTTTCCTCTTCATAACCTGTGCGTCCGTTGACTTTCGATGTGTAAGGCTGGCAGAAACCAAATTCAACGGCATGGGCTTGTAGCCATTGATAAATCTTTAGTCCTTCCCCGGAAGCAAAATAAGAATTGTCGAGCGAATTCAAATCCATGTCGGTGCCCCAATGGTGGCGCGAAGTGCCTGGCATGGAACTATACAGCAAAATCAAACGAGCCCGCTCTGGCAAATCAGCCACGGTGGTCAGGTCTTTTCCCTCTACTTTTGTTTTTCCTTCCCACTTGTTTTCCCAAATGGCTTTTTGAGAACTGAAGTTGCGCGTGGCCGAAATGATGAAGAGCGTTACACCTTCTTTCTTCGCAGCCCCGGCCATTTTCACGAAAGCATCATAACTCTCTCTTCGAAGAAATTTTCCCACCGCGCTGCCGCGCGCATATTGTGAATCAATTTTTACAAAGCGACTGTCTTTCGTTTCGTCAAATTGGCCGAGTAGGTATTTCTTATCAATTGTTTGACCGATGACAACGTTTGTGCTCAACAATAACACCAAGAAAGAAGCTAGAATATAGGAGTTAGAAGTTAGGAGACAGGAGCTCTCAGCCAAGCACAGCCGACTGTCGACTGTCGACCGTGGACTGTTCAAATTGTCAACTGCTTTTTTTCTTTTGTTAATCATCTAAACTCTCTCCTCCACTTGGTTCATCACCTTGGTCTGCACTTGAATCGACTCATGGTGAATTAAACGCAACAAATCTCTGGTGAAACCTTCATCCATACCCATCGCTTTGCAAAGAGCCACGCGGGTTTTCACAATTTCTTCCCAGCGATTTACTTGTAAGATGGTGACGTTGTTGTCTTTTTTATACTGACCAATCTTTTCGGAGATTTTCATCCGTGCCGACATCTTCTGCATAATCTCGTCATCGAGTGTGTCAATCTGCTCGCGCAAAATGCTGAGTGTGTCTTTGAATGTTTTGTTATCAGTAGATGCCTGACGAACTACCAAATCCGAAAGAATTTTGCCCAACACCGCGGGCGTTACTTGCTGCTTCGCATCGCTCCACGCAGCATCGGGGTTGATGTGACTTTCAATCATTAACCCGGCCATGTCGAGGTCGAGTGCCTTTTGCGAAACAAACGCAATCAAATCACGGTTACCTGAAATGTGGCTCGGGTCGCAAATGATTTCTAATTCCGGAAAGCGAGTCTTCAGCTCAATCGCTAAATCCCACATGGGCAAATTGCGGAACGGTCCTTTCTCGAAAGAGGAAAATCCGCGATGGATAGCCGCCATTGTTCTGATGCCCGCTTTGTGCAAACGCTCCAGCGCACCAATCCACAATTCCAAATCAGGGTTTACCGGATTTTTCACCATCACAGGTATATCCACCCCTTTCAATGAATCCGCAACCTCTTGCACCGAAAACGGGTTGACCGTGGTGCGCGCACCAACCCACAAAATATCGACACCAGCTTTTAAACTCGCTTCAACGTGCGCGGCATTCGCCACTTCAGTGGTGATGGGCAGCCCCGTTTCTTTTTTCGCAGCCGCTAACCACTGCAAACCAATATCGCCTGCGCCTTCATATTGACCGGGGCGTGTGCGCGGTTTCCAAATGCCTGCGCGTAATGCATGCACTTTGCCTGTGGCAGCAATCTGTTTGGCTGTGGCAATGGTTTGCTCTTCGGTTTCGGCACTGCATGGTCCGCTGATGATGATGGGCTTGTCTATTTTCAACCAACCGCTAATGGTGTTAATACCTTTCATAAGCTATTTCAAGTTTTATTTTTTGTTTTTCATTTTTACTTATCCTAGATGCTAGTATCTAGTCCCCAACATCCAGTATCCTACTTCAAAATTCTTCTAATCTCGTTCGCTTTCTTCATCGTGCTCAACAGTTCTTTTGTATCACGCTTCATCAAATGGTAATGAAATCGTTGCAAGTGCATGATGTATTCCAGCAGCGCCTGACTCAAATATTCTGAGTTCTGTTCGAATATCGGAGCCCACATTTCGGGTGAGCTCTTCGCCAAACGCACGGTTGACGCAAAACCGCTTCCCGCCAAATTAAAAATATTCTTTTCATCTTTTTCTATGTCGAGTACGGTTTGTCCTAATAAAAAAGAGCTAACGTGCGATAGGTGCGAGACATACGCCACATGTTTGTCATGCTCTTCCGCTTCCATAAAAATGGTGTTCAATCCCAGCGCATCAAATAGCTGCTGCGCCTTTAACAAAGCGGTTTCCGATGATTTCGATTTCTCACAAACAATATTTGTTTTACCCACAAACAATCCCGCGAAAGCGGCAGACGGACCTGAGTTTTCCGTTCCGGCAATTTGATGTGCTGCTACGAGCTGGTTCCGTTTAGAATGGGCAGTCACCGATTTACAAATCGCGCTTTTGGTTGAGCCAGTATCAATCACTACCGTCTCCGACTCAATGATATCCAACAAGCCGGGCAAAAAGGTTTGAATGGCATTCACCGGTATCGACACAATAACGACATCTGCATTTTTTACAGCCTCTTCCAGCGGAGCGAATTTGTCAACAAGACCTAACTCCACCGCAAGTTTTCCGTGGGCGGGATTATTATCAACACCCTCAATAGACGAAGCCAAACCTTTTGCACGCAGGTCAATTGCCATCGAGCCACCAATCAATCCTAAACCTATTACTGTAATTTTCATTTTAGATTTCAGATTACTGATCACAGATTTCAGATTTATTAATGTTCACATTTGAACGCATGTCTTTTCTATTTTGAATTTGCAATTTTGAATTTGTAATCTTTAATACGATTGAGCGCTTCATTGAGTTTTTCTTGAGTAGCGCACAAAGAAATGCGTATATAACGACTGCCGGCATCACCAAAAATAAAACCAGGCGTGATGAAGACGTGCGTGCCATACAAAATTTCGTCAATCCATTTTTCTACATCTGCAATGGCATTTGGTGCTTTTGCCCACACAAACAAACCCGATTGCTGTTGCGAGTAGGTGCAGCCAAGTTCGTCTATAATCTTTGCAGCCACTTTTTTCCTTTCTGCGTACACTTTATTTAACTGACTAAACCAGCTCTCATCATTTTGCAACGACTCCACAGCTGCGTGCTGCAGTCCCAAAAACATTCCGGAGTCCATGTTGCTCTTCACACGCAGCACGGCATCTACATATTCGCTGTTGCCTGCCACCCAGCCAATGCGCCAACCCGCCATGTTATGCGATTTACTCAACGAGTTCAACTCTAACGCTACTTCGCTCGCGCCTTCACAACTTAAAATGCTCAGCGGACTGTCATTTAAAATCAGACTGTACGGATTGTCATTCACAATCAAGAAATTATTTTCACGCGCTAAATCAACCAACACTTGCATCTCCGCCTTGGAAGCGATTCTTCCCGTAGGCATGTGCGGAAAATTTACCCACATAATTTTCACATTTGATAAATCAGAATTTTTCAACGCGTCTACATCAATGCCCCAATTCAAGTCCTCGCGCAGCGAATAGGTTTTCGTCTTTGCCCCTACCAGCTTCGCTACTGATGCATATGTCGGATAGCCGGGGTTCGGAATTAACACTTCATCGCCCTCGTTTACAAACGCCATCATAATGTGCATGATGCCTTCCTTCGAGCCCATCAGTGGAAGGATTTCTGTTTCGGCATTCAGTTGGACGGAATAAATTCTTCTATAAAAATCAGCAACGGCCTTTCTTAACTGAGGAATGCCTTTGTAATTCTGATAGCCATGGTTACTTGGGTTATTTGCGGAAGCCTTCAACGCATCAATCGCATTTTGCGAAGGCGCCTGATCGGGGCTACCAATACCAAGATTAATAACGGGCCACTCAGCACTGTCAAGTTTACGCACCTCTGCCAACTTCCTGCTGAAGTAGTACTCCTGCACATCTTTGATACGATTGGCCGGTTGAACGCGTTTTTCTAATAAAATACTCATCACCCCTTCTTAGTTAATTGTAATTACTCCCTTTTTGTACTCCCCCAAAATATTCAAATTCCTTACCTGACGCATTACTTGCTGCATGGCTGTGTCGTAGTCTTTTCGTTTCTTCCATTCTAAATCAACATGAATTGAATACTCGCTCGGCCGGCCGATAATCGGTATAGATTGGATTTTCGTCAAATTGATTTTGTTGTTTTTAAACGTCATGAGTGCTTCGGCCAAACTCCCCACTTCATTGAGTACTTCAAAGCCGATTGATGCCTTGTTGCTGTCGGGCACTTTTGAATTGCCGCGGGCTAAAATCAAAAAGCGCGTAAAGTTTTTCTTATTTGTTTCAATTCTCTTTTCTAAAATCTGCAAACCAAACTTTTTAGCGGCATGCTCATTAGCAATGGCAGCCGTGTGCGCCAGTTTACCTTCTTGGATTTTTTTAGCCGAGACGGCCGTGTCATCGCTCTCGCGAATCTCCACTCCTTTTAACCGAAACAAAAAATCATTGCATTGCCGAATGGCCATCGGGTGCGACTCAATGGTCTTGACGTCTGCCAACTTAGTATCCGGCAGCGCGAGCAGGTGCATGTGGATAGGCAAGTACACTTCGCCCACAATCGAAAAGCGATAGTCTTGCAACAAAAAGTAGTTCGGTAAAATGCTTCCGGCAATAGAGTTTTCGATGGCCATTACGGCAAAGTCGGATTTTTTGGTCGCCAGTGATTCGCACAATACATGAAACGACAGGCACTCTACCGACTCGATGCCCGACCCGAAATAGGTTTGTGCCGCTACTTCGTGAAAGCTGGTGGCAATGCCTTGTATCGCGATTTTCAGTTTTTTCTTTTTGGCCATTTCTATTTCTTTAGTCGTGCCACCCTTTGCTAGTCGTCTTACCGCTTAGAGCAATCTGACGACTGATGCTAACAAATAAAAAAGTCCCGACTTTCATCGGGACTTTTCTGAGTTCATTTTGTTTTTCTATAACAAAGCTCTACTCCGCCAGCCCCGGTGGGATGGATAAAAATAAAAGCTAAAATAAAATCGTGTCATTTTCATTTGTATACGAAGCGAAGGAAAGACAAAAAATCTACACCCGCAACATTTGCCAGAGTTTTTTTACCGAAAAACCTACAAACTAACTGGTGTTAGTCATGTAACTTGACGAAAGCGATAGTTTGCTATACATTTGATAAAACATAAATAAGCATTTCATGAAACGTCATCTCCTTCTCTTCTCCATACTGATTATCACGGCATTGGCCTGTGGTAAAAGTGATAAACACGATAATCATCACGACCATGGCTCGGCAAGTGGCGACAATCCCAACCAAGCTTTGTATGACCAAGTGATGGATGTGCATGACGAACTGATGCCGCAGATGGAGGATCTATACAAATTGAAAAAAGAGCTGCAAGAAAAGATTGCAGCAACGCCCGACATGGTGGCCGAGAAAAAAGGGGAGCTAGACCAAGCAATTGCATCACTTGACTCGGCAGACATGCTTATGATGGATTGGATGCACAAGTTCCGCCCCCTGTCTGATTCGGTAGACCAGGAAAAGGCTCGCGAGTATTTGGAATCTGAAATGGAAAAAGTAAAAAAGTTAAAGAATCTGTTTAACGAATCTATCAATAAGGCGAGGGAGATTGTTAAAAAGTAGAAGTTCAAGGGTGAAAGAGGTTTCTCATACCACTCAATTTTAGACCTATTTCCCATTTTGCGAGCTCGTTTAATTTTTATTTGAGATGCCATTCTAAATTTGTGTTATCCCCAAAAAAGTTCCGCCCACTGCTTCAGATTTGCTAAAGAGTCTGATAAAAATCCACGTTCCGCCCGCATATCTGAATCACATTGTTTTTTATTGTGAAGTGTAAACCAGATTGTTACGAACCGGTTCTTAACAAAAAATACGGTACAATAATCGGTTTCGGGCACTATGTTTTCGTTAAGGGTGGCTGTTTCTTTACCACATCGCGCTTGCGTGGCCTGTCCTTAATGCGCCAGACAAAGCCCTTCAATCGCTCGTCATCTTCTTTTAACTCGTGCACGGGTATCAACTTAGCATCTGGCTTAACATAGAAACTTACGTTGTTTACTTTTCCCTGTTTGAAGTTGATGCGCATGTTACTGCAAATCATTTTATTCATGCCCATGGTGATGAGCAACTTTACAACTAAGCTGTCGGTTTTGAGTACGTCTTTCTCTTCAAGCGCGTAGTATAGGCTTTCTCCATTACCTTGAACTATGACGTGATGAATGTTGCGGCCATCGAAGTAAGAAGTCATGCGCCTACCCTTTATCTGATTAAAATTCTGCATTGAATCTTGAGAGATCACAAACGAATTGTTGATCATGTAAATGCGATTGATTTTTTTGTTTTTCAGTAAAATCCGCATCGAATCGGCAGTCATTTGGTTGCCGTCTGTCCACAACACAGGGTCGCGGTAGAAGTACAAGGTTGAGTCTGCGTTAACGTACACCAACGAGTCGGCTGAGCCTTGCATATTGTTTTTAAAGATCTTTACATGATGATACGCCAACAAACGCTTCTTTTTGGGATTCACACTTTCAATCGACTTAAGCGTATCAGCCGAAAGAAATAACGTGTCACCATCGTCATCTACTTTAGCCAAATAGGCATTTCCATATACTTTAGAGATGCCATTTTTTCTGTCGTAGAAAGCGTTATCGCCAAAAATGGTCATGTTATCCTCTTTAGAAGTCATTGCCACATGGCCTTTGGCCCGATAAAATTTCTTTTTGTCATCTAAAAAATTCTGATCCCCTCGCATGCGGTAAGTGGGTGTTTCAAAGAGGCCCCGTTCCAGTTGAGACGTTTTTGACAACGTGTTATATTCACCGCGCACGTAAATAGCCGTCTTACCATCTTTGCCTTTTACCAGTGTAGAATCGCGGAAGAAGACAATTCGTGTTTTTGAACTGTACTGCAGCGTATCCGAAGTCATGGTATTATCTTCATTTACGCCCACTACTTCCTTCTTGAACGATGCCATGTTGGTATTCACGTCATAATAACCTTTGGTGCTGGTAAGCGTATTGGTGGTGTCCACTAATTTCCCTCCGTTGAAATAGCGTGCTTCATTTTTTACTCGGTAGTAATCCAGAAAATCGGTGTAAAGTGTAGCCAACCCTTTTTTAACAAAGATCACATTCTTTCTTAAGCGTGCAATTTTGTTGTTGCCATCATATGCTAAACCTTTTGAAGTAATGTCTACTGAGTCGCCATCAACAATGTGCACATTACCAAAAGCATTTAATTCATTTCTGTTTTTGTAAAAATGAGCCGAGTCACAATAGATGGTGGTGGTATTTTGCTCAAACACCACATCGCCCACTAGGCGATCGTACCGTTGGCCATCTTTCATGCTGCCAAATGCAACATTTGCCTTTTTGAGGTTGATTTTCTTTTGTGCAAACGAGTTGGAGCAAAGGGCAATCAGACATGCAAGAGCAATAAATTTCAAAGGCTTTGACTGCCATCGAATCAAATGAATCAAGTTACCTTTGTCCCTCATGCAAGACGCATTTCTAAAGTTTATCGACAAAAAAAAACTGTGTAAAAGTACCAATAAAATCCTTGTGGCCGTGAGTGGCGGGTTGGATTCGATGGTGCTGTTGCACCTGTTGCAGGCTTGTCGGTATGTGCCATCGGTTGCACATGCAAACTTTCAACTGCGTGGCACGGAATCCGATGGTGATGAAAGCTTTATTAGAGCCTATTGTACAGCACACCGCTTGGATTTTTATAGCAAGCGTTTTGAAACCAATAATTATGCCGCGGCCAGCGGGGTGTCTATTCAAATGGCAGCGCGGGAAATGCGGTACCTTTGGTTTGGTGAATTAGTCCGTTTGCACAGCTTTGACGCCTTGGCAACAGCACACCATGCCAATGACAATGTGGAGACAGTGTTACTCAACATCATTAAAGGAGCGGGCATCGAAGGAATGACCGGCATCGAGGTGAAACATGACTATTTGATCAGGCCTCTGTTGTTTGCCACGCGAGAGCAAATTGAAAACTACGCAGCGAGCCACGCAATCAAATGGCGCGAAGATACCAGCAACAATACCGATGACTATCAGCGAAATTTCTTGCGCCACCGGATTATACCGAAGCTCAGAGAAATCAACCCTTCCCTGGAAAGTGCCATTGAACGCTCCATTAGCAAAACGGCTGGGGTAGAACGATTTGCACGCTTGGGATTAGACCGTTGGCAGCAAGAATTCGTCACCCAAACAGGTTCAACAATCGAAATATTGAAATCAGGTGTGGCACAATTGGGAGAAAACGGCCTGTCCTTTTACCTCAAACAATTTGGGTTCAAATTGGAGCAGAGCTTGAGTGTATTTCAATGCCTTGACCTGCAATCAGGAAAAAGGTTTAGCGCAAAAGACTGGGATTTAGCTGTTGACCGGCACAGCATTATTCTCTTTCAATCCAAGGTTTTTGAAGAAATCATTATTTCTCAGGCAGAACAAGAGTATACGCTTGGTGGGCAACGGCTACGGGTAGATTTCTCACATTTGCCCCAAGTATCAAAAGATAAGAATGTAGCTACATTAGATGCTGACCGTGTAAACCTGCCGCTGGTGTGGCGACCCTGGAAAGAGGGTGATGCCTTCCACCCATTGGGAATGCCGCACCGCAAGAAACTCAGCGACTTTTTTATCGATGCAAAATTCTCGCTGGCCGCAAAGGCAAACGCCACCGTATTGGAAAGCCAAGGCAGCATCATTTGGGTGGTAGGAGCGCGAATCGATGACCGCTACAAAATTACCCCTAAAACCAAGCGGACAATCATTTTGGATTGCCGATTTTAGCTTTACATTTGCGCGCAAATTTTGGGTTCTTTCAAATACAAAAGATGCCCAAACGTAAAGAGTTGGTAATTACTCATTCAATAAAAATTAAACAAGAGCATCTCATGAAAATTACAGTAGTTGGAGCAGGTAACGTAGGCGCAACATGTGCCGATGTTTTGGCTTACAAAGAAATCGCTAACGAAGTTGTGTTGGTAGACATTCGCGAAGGTTTTGCGGAAGGCAAAGCCCTGGACATCTGGCAAAAGGCACCCATCGATTTATATGATACGCGTATCATTGGTTCAACCAATGATTACACGAAGACCGCCAACTCAGAAGTAGTAGTAATTACCTCGGGGCTGCCTCGCAAACCGGGTATGACCCGCGATGATTTGATCGGAACGAACGCGGGCATCGTAAAATCAGTTACTGAAAACGTTGTAAAGCATTCGCCCAATGCGATCATTATTGTGGTATCCAACCCGCTGGATGTGATGACCTACCAGGCGCACATCACGTCAAAATTGCCACGCACGCGCGTGATGGGTATGGCTGGTATTTTGGACACTGCACGATACAGAGCTTTTTTGGCTGAAGCATTGAACGTATCGCCAAAAGACATTCAGGCAATGCTATTGGGTGGCCATGG
>JBJTHA010000270.1:0-3126 GCA_046094265.1 Cytophagales bacterium | reverse complement strand
GCGCACTACCGAGTTGTAGATGTATTCCGATTTGTAACTCTCCCAAATGGCCCACGCCCTGGGGTGAAACTTCTGAATATCGTGGAGCAGCGTAGGGTTCATTTCTTCCATATCGCGCTTCAGGCAAATGGCTATTTTATGAAGCTCGTCAATGGCATTTTCTGCATTCTTGGTGATCTGTTCGTATTCTATGCGGTCGGAATGCATGTGCGATTTCGATACCATCGTCACCAATTCGTCTTTATCGGCAAAGTGCTGGTAAAGGGTTTTCTTAGAGACCGAAAGGTGACGTGCGATGTCATCCATCGAAATACTGCGCACACCGTATCGCATAAACAGTACCTCTGCTCCCTTTAAAATCTTTTCTCGCGTGTCCTTTTCTTCCATGCTTTTAGGCGCTTCGCGTTATTAAAGCGGGCGCAAAACTATGGAAACTTTTAACTTAACAAAAGTTTCCACGGTTTTTAAACGAGAATTCGTGCGATTGGTTTTGATTTTTTGCTAAGTAAAAAGAACTTTTTTTCTAGCCTTTTATCTCAAACGTTTGTGGTGCGTTCTTCTGAGGGTGCCACGGGTTCGCGGTAGCACCATTTGTCCTTCATTTTTTGCTTAAACCGTTCCCGATCTTCAGGCGACATATTTTGCCAACGTTCTCTCCAGTATCCTTTCCAACGGTGGCCGCCATGGCTCTTTCCGCCAAAACCAGAAAAGAATATTTTGCTCAACACTAAAAGACCCAATGTTTGCCAGAATGAAATCACCGGCCCATGAAACAACACCGGCACCAACCAATTCCACAAATACATGGTGATCAATGTAAACGCTGCTACTGCAACTATTCCTAACGCCACCATCATCAACACCTTTGCAATCCATTTTCCACGTTTCATACTCTTTCTATTTTAGTTTTCTGCTCTTATGTCACTACTCATTTCAATTTTGAGTCAATAGTCGATGGTCTACGATCAATCTCTATCGCCTAAATAACCATGTACTATCGACCGTATAACTATCGACCATCGACTACGTCATTATAAAACTTCTGCAATCGCTTTCTTAACGCCAGTATCGCATATCGCTTTCTCGACAGCAGCGTATTGATAGACACGCCCGTCTCCTCCGATATTTCTCGAAAACCACGTTCTTCTATCTCGTTCTGGATGAAGATCTCTCTTTGGTCGCTGGGTAATTCGGCCAATGCCTCTGTGATTTCATCCCAAATTGCCTCTCGCAGCAAAGTTGATTCAGGCGAGTTATCTAAATCGGGTAGAATTTCTTGCAAGGTAAGCGGGGCATCGTCCTCACGGCTGTGCACCAACTCAAAGTCTGATTGTCTGGGTCGGGAGGCATCGCGCCTGTAGCGATCTATGATTTTATTGCGAGCCACACTGTACAGCCATGATGTGATCCTCTCAATGGATTCAATTGTTTCAAAACCAGCTACAAATTGATAAAACACATCCTGAAGGATATCCTCCGCCTCTTCCATCGTAGACACACGGTTGCGGATAAACCCCAACAGTTTGTCTTTCTCCTTCAGGAATGTGTTTTCTTTTATCTGTTGCATGGCCAAGTCCATGTGCCGTTATTCTTTTGATGGTAAAGACGGGGCACAACGTGATTTATTTTACAAGTCTGAATAATTTTATAAGTTGAAATAGGTAAATTGCTTTGGCATATACAAAAATCTTTAAAGATGAGCGTCTCTGTGAAAGAAAGCATTTACGAAATGCTTGAAAAAATTAGCGATGAAAAAACGCTGATGCAAGTAAAAGACGATATTACGTTTTACGCTTCAAAGCAGGAGCAAAGCCCGCTAACAACTCAGGACATGGACGCTTTGCAAAAAGCGATAGAACAAGCCGACAAAAACCAAGTGATCAACTGGGTAGATTTTAAGCAGGAAATGGAGGAATGGAAAAAGAAATCGTAGTCACAAAGCGTTTTCGAGCCCAAACCAAACACACTTACGAGTACCTGCTTAGAGATTTTTCCGCCCGTGTGGCATTTCAGTTCTTGGAAAAAGTTGAAGAAAGAATTGAATTAATTGCTCGACACCCTGAAATCGGGAGACCTTCAATGCAAGTTCACAATGTCAGGTTTATTCCACTAATTCCGTATTACCATGTTTTCTATCGAGTTCGGAAATCGCGAATCTAAATCTTGGTCATGTTTGACTTACGTCAAGATCCAAAAAGAAGGCCATATCATTAAGAATCAATGTTGAGCAAACATCTTCGTTTCAAAGAAAGCGAACTTCACTATTGGCATGAGGGAAATGGTGCCCGCGTATTACTACTTTTCCACGGCTTTGGCCAACATCATCGCGCTTTCGAGTCGTGGGTAGAAGCGTTGGGTCATCAATACACACTTTATTCATTTGACCTCTTCTTCCACGGGCAAAGCCATTGGCAAAGTCGAAAGGCGCTCGAAAAAACGGATTGGCAAGAAATCATGACGCTGTTTTTTAAACGGGAATCCATCACCGATTTTGAGTTGGTCGGTTTTAGCATGGGCGGCAAGTTTGCATTGGCAACGCTTGAGTTATTTCCTACGAAAGTGAAAAAGATTACCCTACTCGCACCCGATGGCATCAAAACAAGTTTTTGGTACAGCCTCGCTACCTACCCCATTGCAACACGCTCGTTATTCAAGAGCATGATTTTGCACCCTAAAAGACTGTTGTGGTTAACCAAATTTTTGAGAGCGCTTCATTTGGTTGATGATGGTTTACTTCGTTTTGCCGAAAATCAAATGAATACAGAAGAGAAACGAAGACGTGTGTATTACTCATGGGTATATTTCAGGCATCTGAAATTCAACCTAAACACTATCGCTACCATTATTAATCGCTACCGAATACCAATTACTTTGTTAGTGGGTCGCTATGACAAAGTGATCCAACCAAAAAAGATGCGAAGCTTTTTAAAGCTGATTGAAACAAAAGAATTCAAAATTTTGGAAGCCGGACATAACGATTTGATTGTCAAAAGTGCGGCTGAAATCAACTGTTTTTTTTGATTGAACTCAGCTCAATCTAGCCGTTTGTCCTGGCATGGTAGCATTCGCATTTTGGTTCTGCCGAAGATGGTAACAAAAAAATCAAGTCAGGCAATCGTTTAGTTT
>JBJTHA010000269.1:0-4379 GCA_046094265.1 Cytophagales bacterium | reverse complement strand
GCGGTCTTCACGTTGAGTTGCGTGTGCAGTTTGATCGCCCCCTTGGTGGTGCGGAATTTTGCCCAACTGAAAACAGAGAGACACAAATCGATGACCGTTGCATCAATGGCAAACACTTGGTTGTTGAGTTCAAGTTCGCCTTGTTCATCAACATAGAGTTGTTTGGCCTCTGCGATGAGCACCATTGCAAAGTCTGCATATATCTGCCAGTCCCTGTTTTCGTTTGCCGTGGAGAGTGTACTATGGGAAACGGCTTCGCCAATCCCCAGATGGTACAACTTATCGGCATTGGCAGTTAGGCAAAGCATCGTGTCGCGCAAACTTTCGCGCTGGGTTAACTGCCCGAACACCATGCACAGGAATTGTTTCCAGCAGGTGAAGTGTTTGGCTTTATAGTTGCCGTTGTAACGGTTCACACACGCGCGAAAACTGGTTGATGAAGCCAGTGACAGGATTTGAGAAAAACGTATTGCCCTTTATTCATAATGTGCAGTTATTGAGCACATTACAAATTTTTTGATTCAATTTTTTTAAATCGTGTTAGGCTCAAAACCTTTGTAACTCCAACACAATCAATGATTTCAAAGAACAAATCAAAAGAACATCAAAACACTAGTGAAGGCGCAAAGGTATTTTATTAAATTGGTTTGTGTTTGATAACTTATCACAACGTTACAACGGTAGGCAATCGTATTCGCCACTGTTATTCAACGGCAAGTACAATCACTTTATAGCACACAATCCGAAAAAGCACTGGGGGAAATACCAGCCCTTTGTGTTATTTTTGCCTCGCTAAAAGTCTTCCGGTCTGAGCCGCTTGCAACCCATTTACGACATTGCCGAAATCTGTGCCCAGCACGGAATTGTCAATGCTGTTGTTTGTCCTGGCTCCAGATGCGCACCGCTCACGCTGGCCTTCACGTCTCACCCCAAAATAACTACGCGAACATTTAGTGACGAGCGCAGTGCCGCTTTTGTGGCGTTGGGCATGGCCCAGCAAACAAAACTTCCCGTGGTGTTAGTCTGCACTTCGGGTTCTGCTGTTTACAATTTTGCACCTGCGGTGGCCGAGGCATTTTTTCAGCAAATTCCATTGCTGATGCTGACAGCCGATCGGCCAAGAGAGTGGATTGACCAATGGGATGGTCAAACTATCCGTCAACAGAATATCTACGGCCAACACGTTAAAGGTTTCTTTCAACTACCCGAAGATTATAGTCATCCGGATTCAGTTTGGCACATCAATCGAATTATGAATGAGGCTATTCGATTGAGTCAACAATATTCGTGCGGCCCGGTTCAAATCAATGTGCCGTTGCGCGAACCGCTGTATCCTGCCAAAGGAGAAAAGATTTCATTTAGTTCATCGGTACGGGTGACTCGTAGTGAATCCATCACGCAAAGTTCTGGCAGTCTTGGTAACCATTTACAAGAAGTCATCGCAAAATATTCAAAGGTGATGGTAATGCCAGGCCAACAAGATTACCAACCGGAATTGATAAAGCCCGTAGAAAGATTTTGTAATCTACACCGCGCAACTTTGGTAGCCGATGTACTTTCAAATTTTCATGGAAGCGAGAATGCCATTCGGCATGCTGATACTTTTTTGGCGCAATGCGGAAAAGCCATTCAAAAATCGTTGGCGCCCGAGTTGTTGATCACGTTTGGAAAATCCATCATCTCTAAAAATACAAAACTATTTTTACGGAATCATCGACCTGTTGAGCACTGGCACGTTTTATCCGGAGGCGATGTACCCGATACGTTCCAATCGCTCACTCGCATTATCAACGCTGACCCAAAATTGTTTTTCGAAACACTCTCCAGCCAAAAGAGTGAAGGATTTGCCGCCCAGAAAAAAGAAAATTATACCCGCTTGTGGCAAGCCGAGCAAGATCGCACCATGCGCTCTTCCGCAGGATATTTTGACGGTTCGTTTACAGAGTTCCAAGTTATCAAACAGGTGATAGATTCGCTGCCCGCCCGTTGCAACCTGCATTTGGCCAACAGTATGGCAGTGCGTTACGCCAATATGGTTGGGTTAAATACTCATCAAAAAGGTGTGCATGTGTTTGCGAACCGTGGCGCAAGCGGTATTGACGGCTGCACCAGCACAGCGGTCGGTCATTCGTTGACGAGCGATATTCCTAATATTTTAATAACGGGCGACTTAGCATTCTTTTACGACCGCAATGCATTTTGGCACAACTACTCCGTGCCAAACTTGCGCGTGGTACTGGTGAATAACCACGGTGGCATCATTTTCAATATGATTGATGGGCCAGCCAATTTGGAACAATCAGCCGAGTACTTTGTTACTCAACAAAAACTAACGGCCACACACCTGGCGCAGGAGTTTAGCATTGAGCACATACCGCTGGACGCGCCCAAGAAAACAAAAAATAGCTTGAAGGATTTTTTTGAGTTTGATGGCAAAACAAAAATTCTTGAAATCACGAGTGACCAAACTATTGCAAGAGAAGCATTCAACCTATACAAATCGATAATTAAAAAAGGATATGCAGCTTAAATACGACTGGAAAGAAATTAAGAAATACGAAGAGATACTGTTTCACAAATACAACGGTATCGCGCGCATCAGCATCAACAGACCAAAAGTACACAACGCATTTACACCTTTAACGGTGAAAGAAATGATTGACGCAATGAACATTTGCCGCGAAGATCAAGAAGTGGGCGTGATTATATTAACAGGCGAAGGCGGGAAAGCTTTTTGCAGTGGCGGTGACCAAAGCGTGCGCGGCCATGGCGGTTATGTAGGTAAGGATACTGTGCCGCGATTAAACGTTCTTGACTTACAGAAACTCATTCGATCTATTTCCAAGCCGGTAATTGCAGCCGTGGCAGGGTGGGCCATTGGTGGTGGACACGTACTGCATGTGGTGTGTGACTTAACCATTGCAGCTGAAAATGCACGCTTCGGGCAAACCGGCCCTATGGTGGGTAGCTTTGATGGTGGATTCGGTTCATCTTATCTAGCCAGAATTGTCGGGCAAAAGAAAGCGAGAGAGATATGGTACCTGTGCGACCAGTATGATGCAAAAGAAGCATTGGACATGGGCTTGGTAAACAAAGTAGTGCCGTTGGAAAAATTAGAAGAAACCTATGTGGAGTGGGCAAACAAAATTTTGAAGAAGAGCCCGTTGGCCATTCGCATGTTGAAATGCGCTTTCAATGCAGAATTGGATGGCCAAGCCGGCATTCAAGAATTAGCGGGCAACGCCACGTTGTTGTATTACCTCAGCGATGAGGCCAAAGAAGGCACGAATGCATTTTTGGAAAAACGTGAGCCTGATTTCTCAAAGTTCCCGAAGTTTCCTTAATCAATTTGAAAATTGAAAATTGTTGGGCGGCTCATTTTCGTTAGTATAATTTTTTGGGAAATTAACATTTCAATGGCTCAAGACTTGAAATCAACTGCTCGTTTCTACACCATCCGCTTGAAGCCGCATCAAGATTTGAAAGCAGAGCTAGTGGCCTTTGCCAAAGTAAACCAATGAAGGCAGCCTTTGTCGCCACTTGCGTGGGAAGTCTCGAGCAATTGAATCTGCGGTATGCCAATCAACAAAATAGTTCACAGCAGTCGGGTCATTTTGAAATTGTATCGCTGGTGGGAACTTTCAATGAAAATGCCGCACACCTGCACCTGTCTGTTTCTGATTCAACGGGGCAAACGTTTGGCGGACATTTGTTGGAGGGTAACAAAGTTTATACAACTGCTGAAATCGTGATAGGAGAACTCACAGATGTAGAATTTACTAGAGAACTCGACTCAACTTACGGATATCAAGAATTGAAAGTCAAGAAAAGAAAGGACTGATCCGATTTTGTGCCGCCCGGCAGTTTAACTCATCAAAATTTTCCAAGCTTTCAAGACATCACCTGCAGATAGCGCTTCTTTAGCGAGGGAATGCCGCTCTGAAGGTTGATTTAGCTGAAGCGGGTTTGATTTTCTAAACTCCTCCAATTCAGGTTCACTCGGCAGCTTCTCAACATTGGCCAATCGCCCCAAGTCATTGCCAGAAAGTATTTTACTATCTAGGATAGACGGAGGGAGATGGTCGAACCCAATCCCCAACTTCACGTTAGGTTTTGGCACTTCAAATATGTTCTCACCTTGGGCACGACAATAAAAATCATTTCCCATGCGAGCCACGGCATCTAATTTCCTGGGGCTGATGCGCCCCTCGCCATCGAAGATTTCATCATTAAAATGAGCCAACAAAATTTCACACACCACCAGGTTACCCGCTCCGCCCTCCTCTCCTAGCGGGATAACTTGTTTTACCATACACTCAAATGACACAGGAGACTCTCCTACCCTAGGTGGCTTTACTTTAGTGGAGGGCACTTCTGTG
>JBJTHA010000268.1:0-2703 GCA_046094265.1 Cytophagales bacterium | reverse complement strand
AGTCGTGTTCCATATTCAAATATAAGACACCTTGTCACTATTTTATCCTACTGCAAAATCTGGGTTAAATCGCCTGAAAGTGGTAGCGGTAATTGACGCTTGGTGAGATTCTTCCCCGTCTGTAGAAGCGCAGGCAGGGCGAGAGGCGCAGAATTAGGCTAAGTTTTATGGTTAAGGAATCAAGCGAAGCTGTTTTGCTTTCTGGATCGCCTGGGTTCTGCGGCTGACTTCCAACTTTAAGAAAAGGTTAGAAGTATGAGTTTTCACGGTATTGAGGGAAACGAAAAGCTTATCGGCAATCTCTTGGTTGCTCATCCCTTTGGCCATCAGGTCGAGCACCTCATGTTCGCGTTTGCTGATGCCTAGTCGAACCATTTCCGCTTCGTTGAACACAAATTCTGGCCCAAGGGTAACAGTCACTATTTTTTTGCGGGTAAGCCGCAGCCCCGCCCAAATGCCAAGCCTGGTAAAAAAAAGGGCGAGCAAGCCGAGGTACGCCTCCAAAGAAATGTCACGCACAAAAAATTGGAACTGTAGCCATTTGAGTAGCCAAGCCAAGAGGGCTAATGCCAAGGCGTAAAGAATGACTGTCCTCGTCATCTCTTTACATTAACGCTTCTTTAGAAATCTCACCAATATTCTTGCAACCGGCAAGTCCCATAGTCAATTCGAAATCTGCCATCAGGTTGCGCATCACTTGTCGAACGCCTTCTTCACCGGCCAATGCCAAGCCGTATACATAAGGCCTGCCAATGCATACTGCGTTTGCGCCCAACGCCAGCGCCTTGAATACATCTGCTCCTCCGCGCACGCCACTATCGAGCAACACAGGTATTTGTTTGTTCACCGCTGCCGTTATCCCTGGCAGGGCCTCAAATGTACTGATCGAACCATCTACCTGACGCCCGCCATGGTTCGATACAATGATGCCATTCATTCCATAGTCGATGGCCTTTCGCGCATCGTCAGGGTGCAAAACTCCTTTTAGCAACACGGGCAGTTGGGTATGCTCACGCAAAAATTTTAAATCGTCCCACGTCAAAGCTGGATTGGAGTAAATCGAAACAAATTTCTGCACGGCTTTTATCGGTCGGCCTAACTTCAGTTTAGAAAAGAAGCCGCTGCCCGGGTAATTGTTCACCAACGTAATCAAACCCGACAACGAATGGGCGGTTACATTCCTTTTCTCGGCAGGCACCGGCTCATCCATCAACTTCTGAAAAACAGGGTCAGACGTATATTGAGCAATGCCTCTGCCTTCCATAAATGGTAAATACGCCATATCCAAATCGCGTGTGCGCCAACCCAACATGGTCGTATCGAGCGTTACCGCGATGGCTTGACAGCCGCACTTCTCCGCGCGCTGCACAAAACTCGCTACCAACTCGCGCGATTTACTCCAATACAACTGAAACCAACGTGGACTATTTTCCATCGCACCGGCCATCTCTTCCATCGGCTTAGATGCTTGGCTCGAAAAAATGTAAGGAATACCCAAAGATGCCGCAGCCTTCGCCACCGCTACATCGGCTTGCGGGTGTACTAACTCCAACACGCCAATGGGTGCCAACAAAAAAGGCGAAGCATATTTTTGGCCGAGCAACTCAACAGAAGTATCCCGCTCGCTCACATTGCGTAGCATGCGCGGAATGATTTTGTATTGATCGAATGCCGAGCGGTTACTGCGCAATGTCGACTCCACGCCAGCACCGCCTATGATGTAACCACGCGCCCGAGCACTCATTTTTGCCGCTGCTTTTTCTTCCAACACATTTGGGTCAACTGGCACCAATGGCGGAACGCCCGCAAAGCCGTTGGTATAAATTTCTTTTTGTCGGTTGAGGCCGGAAGTGGAAGTGGCGATCATTTGATTTAATATTTCAGATTTGTGATTTCAGATTAGAATACAGTCAATTCATTCTAAATTTTGTTTTTCGTATCCACCAAAATTGTTACTGGCCCATCGTTTACCAATTCTATTTGCATGTCCGCACCAAACTCACCTGTTTGTATTGCCTTGCCGAGCTGTTCATTCAGTTTCAAAATCATTTTTTGGTAAAGCGGAATGGCCACCTCAGGTTTGGCAGCTTTGATGTAACTGGGGCGGTTTCCTTTTTTGGTGCTGGCGTGCAACGTAAACTGACTCACCAAAATAATATCACCGCCATCGTCTTTCACACTCACATTCATCACGCCAGCGGCATCATTGAAAATGCGCAGGTTGACCATTTTTGTGGCCAACCACTCGATATCTTCATCATTGTCCGCTTCCTCAATGCCGAGCAACACCAGCAAACCTTTATTGATAGTTGCCTTCTTAGCTCCGTCAATTTCCACCGAAGCACGCTTCACGCGTTGAATAACGGCAATCATAAAAGATTGAGTTAGTAAGTTTGCAAAGACCCCGACTCATGCACCCAATGGCCCCGCTGGTCTGACGATGCCAACGATAGCAACGCCCTCGCTACTTTTGCTGAGTCAATTGCTTTGTATTTGGTGGGGATGAGTTTACCAAAAACTTTGTAAAAGAACTGCGCAGCCTCTTCGCCTGCGCGTTGATCGGGGCGGTCGCCCAAAAGCAACGAAGGGCGCACAATGTGGAAACTTTCGAACCCAATCTTGCCGATTTCCTCTTCTATCTCGCCCTTCACTCGGTTGTAAAAAATCGAAGAATTTTTATTTGCACCCAATGCCGATACCAAC
>JBJTHA010000267.1:0-2998 GCA_046094265.1 Cytophagales bacterium | reverse complement strand
TGCCTCAGGAATATTGAAGGTGGTTAATGTACCCGCAATCACCACCAACGAAGCGCGCGGAACTCCCGCAATTCCTTTGCTGGTAAGCATTAGCACCAACAGCATGCTGATCTGTGTTGAAAGAGGAAGATCAATTCCGTACGATTGTGCGATGAACAACGAGGCGAACGTCATGTACATCATACTGCCATCCAAATTGAATGAATAGCCTAACGGTAGCACAAAACTCACGATCTTATCTTTGCAACCAAACTTTTGCAATAGCTCCATCGTTTTTGGAAAAGCAGCTTCGCTACTGCTGGTGCTAAAGGCCAACAAAATCGGTTCACGCATTTTTCGAAGCAACTCAATCACGCGCTTGCCAATGATCAGCGCGCCTACCAACGCGAGCACAATCCACAAAATCAACAAGCCCGAATAAAATTCAGTGATGAAAATGGAATACGTTTTAAGAATGCCCAATCCTTGCTTGGCAATGATGGCTGTCATGGCACCGAACACAGCCACGGGTGCGAAATTCATAACATAACCCGTTACTTTCAAAATCACATGCGCAATGGCATCCATGGCTTTAATAACAAGTTTGCCTTGTTCGCCAATGGCGGCTGTGGCCACGCCAAAGAACAGTGAGAAGACTACGATCTGTAAAATCTCGTTCTTGGCCATCGCATCAATTACACTGGCAGGGAAGACGTGATACAAAAAATCTTTTAGTGACAGACTGTTGTGTGCCAAGCCGATGTCGGTTCCTGCATCGGGCAACGGCAACTTCATGGCAATGCCTGGCTGAAAAATGTTTACTAAAATCATCCCCAACAAAAGGCTGGTGAGCGAGGCACCCACAAACCACAGCAATGTTTTGCCGCCAATTCGCCCTACCGAATTGATATCGCCCAACTTGGCCACACCAACCACCAATGTTGTAAACACTAACGGTGCGACAATCATTTTAATTAGCCTCAGAAAGATATCGGCAAGAACAGAAAACGGTTCAACCTTTTTATCGCGGGCTGCGATGATGGCACTTCGCTCTTTTGTGATAGATTTCTTTTCTTGTTCTAATTGTATTGAAGCTAGGCTATCTTTTGATTGTGATAGCTGATGCTGAATTTGCTGAATGTTTACCTCGATGGATTCAAGCTTTTTATTTTCATCGGCTACATAGCTTTTGTTAAGAGCAAAGCCAAGGCCAATGCCTACAAACAAGGCGATGATGATGTAGAGTGTGAGATTACTTTTCTTTGGAGTGGTAGATACTTCCATGAGTTATTCTTTTATTTTTTTCGTGAATGAATTTCTTGCAGTAACCTTTTAAAATACTCTTCGAATGGTTCGCTATTCTGAATTGGGTTTTCTTGCATGGCTTCGCCTACCGATTTCATTAGCCCATTTAACACAGCAAAATTCTGATGCAATA
The DNA here is from genome assembly GCA_046094265.1 of Cytophagales bacterium. Lineage (GTDB taxonomy): Bacteria > Bacteroidota > Bacteroidia > Cytophagales > Cyclobacteriaceae > ELB16-189. The sequence continues at coordinate 1,581 of JBJTHA010000267.1, read as the reverse complement.
GTTTCTCATCGCGCGTTTCCCAGTATTGACCCTCGTCCATTAAAGTGAAATGGCGAAAATACTTTTTACTTAAATGGTCTAACAGATGAATAACCATTTTATGAACGGTTTCTCCTGCATAGTGAGTTTTAACAGATGCCCCACCATTTAACCAAGAATGATCTTTTCCCAAACTTTTAATATACAAAAGCCACGAGTAAAAACTTACCAATCTGCCGTTGGATAAAAAGCAGAGACTCACGGTTTCACATTCCGGGGGAGTAAACCGAATTCCATAAAGTGCATTGGAATATTTTTTCCTGCCAAAGCGATGTAATGGAAACTCACAATCGTAAACCTCAAAAGGCCACTGGTGGATTATTGCAATGTCTTTTACCTCTTCCACAAGTGCGGGTAACGATGCTTTGGCGAGCAGATTACCTTTATAGTGTATTGATAGCCCCATTAGCTTATTATGTTTTTTTCGACCTCATTAAAAAGCAAGTCGATTTTTTGTTGCACTAAAATTGTTTCTTGTAAAGCCGTAGCCATTTTGCAGTAGTGGGCAGGGTCTTCCATTAGCCTTCCTTTTCTATCTTTCAAATATTTTTCCATTACTTGATAGCCGCCAATGTGGTAGTTCCACACTTCCGTGGAAACGCCTTCAAAATAATTTTTCTCGTTGATAAACACCGCTTGCCTTTCTTCATCATACCTCGGCTTTTCTACACGGTCGTCTCCTTTGCCTTTGTATTTGGCAACCGGTTTATTGAGCGATTTGCTTTTTAATAAATGCAGGTCAGTAAGTTGCTCGCCCAGTTCAGCTAACTGAACAAAGAGTTTGTATTCGGTTGTAAACGGTATGCGAGGGAAATCAATTTTTAAAAACTCAGCATACTTCTGCCGATACGTGTTGCTGTAAAGGATGGCATAAACGTAGTGGAGCAGTTGCTCGGGGGTGAAAGCCTCACCCCCGGCCCCTCTCCCGCGGGAGAGGGGTGACGCCTCTAATTTCTTTTTGTACGCCTTCTCCAACTTTTCTAAAACTTCTTTGCTGATGTTGGGCTTGCGGCCTGAGTTGCCATAACTTTCTTCCGGCTCAAAGAGCATCATGGTAAGGCCGCCCTTACGCTTCGGTTCGGTAGGTTTGTAGAGGTACAGGGGAAAACAATAAGTGATCTCTGGGGTTTTATTTGAAACATAGCTACTCTCAACCAAACTATCGCAAATCAATACGTGCCGCCAATCTTCTGAGGCTTTAACCTGTCTAACGACACTTATTGCCAGATTCTCTTTTTGCATGTGTTGCATCACTTCTCTTCTATCTCTTTCAATAACAGCAGGATGATGATAAATGTATTGCAAATCGAAGGGCCTGTAAAGTATTTTAGCAAAGTAGTCTTCCCAATTTTTATCTTGAGCAATTGCCTTTCGGGCTTCACTCAAATTCCATGATCCATTTTTCTTCAAATCATAGGTTTGTGCCAATATGGCTTCATCAAAATTCACATTTCTGAACTGCCGTATTCTTTGTTCCAGCACATTTCTATCAAAGTCAATCACGAATTTATCTCTTGCAGTCACTATGCCTACACTATTAAC
>JBJTHA010000266.1:0-2804 GCA_046094265.1 Cytophagales bacterium | reverse complement strand
CCTTCGCTCTCGGCAGATCCGGCTACAGGCGAATTGGTCTTTGGCCCCGTGCAAGCCATTAAGGCGGGTAGCAACCATGCTATCGTTGCAGGGGTCAATGCAACTTTCGACTTGATTAATTTGCAAACGTCTGCCAACATAAAGCAGGCTGCCATCAGCAGCGAAATGGCGCAAAAGAAAGTAAGGGCTTCCGAGCAACAAGTGGCTTACGAGATTAAGAAAACGTATAACGATATCTTGTTTATTAAATCGCAGCGCTATGTAGTAGAAGAGTCGATGAGAAGATACACCTTGGCACTTGCCTTTCAGCGGGACATGTTGGTAAATGGCTTTGCCATCCCCAACGATACGCTCCGCGTTTTTACGGATAGGCAAGTGCAAGAATTGGATTTGATTCAGCTTCGCTATGCAGAAGAAAATTTATTGAATCTGCTCCGTTATCAATTGGGTTTGAAAGCCAACACGTGGATCAAGTTAACGGATGAAGATTTTTCGTATGATGTAAGTGAAGAGAAGCGCGACCCGAACTTTGTAAATCGGGCAGACTTGGATGTGTATCAATATCAAATTAAGTTGGCAAAGCAGAGTTTGCGTGTAGCGCAGTCTGCCAGCTTGCCCGTTCTTTCACTCACGGGCAATTGGCAACTGCAAGGGCAAGATGATCGATTAAATCTTGCGACTTGGAAATTTCCGCAAAGTTCTTTTGTGGGCGCGAGCCTCACCATCCCGTTGTTTAACGGCTTCAGACGTGAAGCAAGAACGCAGCAGGCGAACACAGATATACAACAAAGCACATTGCAATACCAAGATGCCATTAACCGCTCATTGCTGGAGTATAAACAGCAACTCAATAAATACGAAGAGTTGCAGCGTAAACTAGGTGTTCAAAAGCAAGTGGTAAAATCCGCGCAACGCTCTGTGGCATCACAAGTCGATAGATACAAGAAAGGGTTAGTAAAATGGTTGGAAGTGAAAGATGCAGAATTGGTGTTAACACAGGCCCAGTTCGGAGTTGCAAGCATTCGGATGCAACTCAACAGCACTTTCATAGAGCTCGAAAAAATCAATCCCAGCAAATGAAGAAGATAGTCGTGATGTTTGCTGGCTGTTGGTTATGCTTTGAAGCAGAAGCGCAAAACAAAAAGCCTTCCCGTTTTGAATATTATTTCAACGGTGCAGTAGGAGCTTACTATCCAACCAAAGGCCCAAAAGAATCTGACTATAACGGCAATATGTTTAGCTTTCAGCTACAGATTAATTACAAAGACCGCTTCTTTACACGACCCTTCATCGATTCTTACGATATCGGTTACAAAAGTGAGTTGGTTACTCAAGGAATCACACTTGCATTCAATGATCGAGTGCAGACATTAAATCTAGGCGGAGATTTTGGTTATGCTTGGCAAATCGGTCGATTTTCGCCCTATGCCTATACCGGCTTAGGACTCGCCTTGGTAAATCTTCCACAGATAACAACTACAACAAGCAGTCGTGTTCAAATTGATAAACCATCCATTCAAACATTTGCATTTCGCACGGGAGGGGGGCTCGATTTTGAGGTCACTAAAAACTTCATTCTTTACTTGGAATTACAATATCTATCCATACCCGATACAAACTCTCTACAGCAGCAGCCTTTAAATGGAATCAGTTTACAGGTAGGAATAAAAACACCTCTCTAAAAATATGGGAGGAAAGCAATTATGAATTTAAATATCATTTCTATTTCACAATCTTTGCGTGGCTACTAAAATCAACAGTACAACAATGAAGGGTTTTCCATTTTCACTTCGCACTTGGATGCGCTATTTCGGATCGCCTCTGTTTGGGATTGTGCTGTACATTGTTTCCTTCTTTTTGGTGTCGGACGAAGGCTTTGATGAATACTACGAAAAATACGGGATCTGGGCATACTTTTATGACTTGATCATTGCTATTGCATGGTCTGCAATTAACCTCGAGATCAGTTTTATTGTAAGCGATGCGCTTGATAAAGTGTTCCCTTGGGCAGTAAAACCCTTTTGGCGTTTTCTCACGCAAAGCACCATTCAACTTTGCCTTACGGTAGTTGTGGTGTTCTGTAGCTTAGTTTCGTATGTATATATGTTTCAATTAGAGCAATGGAACGATCACGAGGTTTCACTTATTTTTATTCCGACTGCAATTATTGCTGCATTGATAAGCCTTTTGGTGATGGGTGTAAATATTGGAGTTTTCTTTTTTCAACGCTGGCAAGCTACACAATTGGAGGCAGAGCAATTGAAGCAAGCTAATCTGGAAAATCAAATTCAGATTTTAACGCAGCAATTAGACCCCCATTTTCTATTTAACAATTTTAATACGCTTTCGTCTTTGATTGAGGAAGATCCTAAAAGTGCAAATTACTTTTTATCAAAGATGATCGATGTGTACCGATATGTTCTTTCGAACCGCGACCAGAAGGTAGTGTCGCTAAGAGAAGAGCTGGGAATGATTGAGGCTTATACCCATTTGCTAAAAGAGCGATTTGGTGAACACCTTCAGGTTACTGTGGACATTCCACCGCTTCAACAAAAGTTGTCACTACCCGTATTGGCACTTCAAAATCTAGTAGAAAATGCGGTCAAGCACAACACGATCAACGGGCAGCATCCGTTGGTAATTACTATTCGTGCTGACGAACATGCTCTCGTTGTAGAAAACACCTTTCAGCCGAAGCTTCACGTTGAGAACAGTACAAAAGTTGGACTGAAAAATATTCAGGATCGGTATAGGTTGTTGAGTAAGAAATCAATCAAAGTGGAAAATACAGGTCAACTCTTTCG
>JBJTHA010000265.1:0-4057 GCA_046094265.1 Cytophagales bacterium | reverse complement strand
GACTTTATTCAGATTCGTAATCACCGATTTCTCGTCTGTCACATCTTGCAATACACCTGTTTTCTCAAAGCAGAAAATCAAGCGTACATCAAAGTGTTTACTCAACGAAATGGCTAGCACCGATGCAATAGTATCCGCATTTGTATTGAGCATGATGCCGTTAGCATGGGTAAGCGGGGCAAAAATCGGAATGACATTTTGCTTCAATAAAAAGTAGAGTAGGGTAGAGTTCACGCTATCGGCAGTGATGTCGCCCACAAAACCAAAATCAGTTTCACCAACTGGACGCTTTACAGCCTTGATAAGATTACCATCTGCACCCGTTACGCCCATGGCATTGCAATGCCACTCTTGCAGTTGCGCCACGATTTGTTTGTTGACCAGCCCGCCATACACCATGGTTACCAAGTCCAATGTCTCGGCATCGGTTATGCGCCTTCCTTTTACGTAGTTTGATTGAATGCCCAATTGGTCGCCCAACTTGGTGGCAATTTTTCCACCTCCGTGAATTAAGATTTTGGGCGCTTGTATCGATGCGAAATCCTTTAAGAATTTTTTCAATGACGGCTCATTGTCCAGCACGTTGCCCCCGATTTTGATGATGTATAATTTGTTCATACTTTTTTTTCTAAGTCCTAATGTCCAAGTCCTATCAAAATTTCGCTCAATACCGCCTGCGCAGCCCACACACGATTGCTTGCTTGGAGCGTCACTAAACTTGCTGCGCTATCCAATACTTCATCGCTTAGCTCTACGTTTCTCCTCACGGGCAAACAATGCATCACTTTCGCTTTGTTGGTGAGTTCCAATTTTTCGTTGGTGAGCATCCACTCGGGGTCGTTCGTATAAATTTTTCCGTAGTCGTTAAAAGTGCTCCAATTTTTTACATAGACAAAATCTGAATCTTTCAATGCTTCATCTTGATGATGCGTAATTGTTGCGCCTTTTGTGAATTTTGTATCGAGTTCATAATCTTCTGGATGGGCAATTGTAAAATCTGCTCCACCCCACGCATTCACCCATTGTGAAAAACTGTTTGCCACGCATTGTGGCAATGCTTTTACATGTGGTGCCCACGTCAACACAATTTTTGGTCTGCGTTTTTCTTCAAAAGTTTCCTGAATGGTAATGAGGTCTGTAAGACTTTGCAGCGGGTGCAACGTAGCGCTCTCCAGACTAACAATCGGGACGCCCGCATATTTTACAAATTGATTGATGTACAATTCGCTATAATCATCTTCTTTGTTTTTGAGAGAAGGGAAAGTGCGAATGCCAAGGATGTCGAAATATTTGCCAAGTATTGGAGCCGCTTCTTTCACATGCTCTACCGTTGAGCCGCTCATGATGGCTTCGTCTTCAAACTCTAAAGCCCACCCGTCATGACCCACGTTAAATACGATTACATCCATCCCCAGATTTTTGGCAGCAATCTCCGTACTCAACCTCGTGCGCATGCTGGGGTTCAAAAAAAGTAATCCCATTCGCCTGCCTTTGCCAAGGGTAGCATCCTTCAATGGATTGCTTTTGTATTCCAGTGCTTTCGCGATGAGCGATTGGAAACCAGAGGCATTGTGACATGAAATGAATTTTTTCATACGGTTACTGCGTGTTGAAGTTCCTGGGCAAGTGCTTCCAAAAATAAGTCAGCATCACTCTTTGATAAAGCTAAAGAAGGAAGCAGGCGCACGGTATTTGGTTTGGCTTCGCCCGTGAAGATGTGATGTTTGAAAAGCAAATCTTTTCGGAGTGACGTGTGCGATTCGGGCAGGTCAAAACCAATCATCAAACCTTTTCCACGAACGTCTAAAATGGCTGAGAAGTTTTTTAATTCATCCATCCAGTAGTTACCAAGTTCACTGGCGTGGTGCATGAGGTTTTCTTTTTCGATTACCTCTAACACAGCCAGTGATGCAGCACATGCCAAGTAATTCCCTCCGAAGGTTGTTCCCAGCATTCCGCTCCACGGTTTAATGTCGGGGTGGATGAGAACTCCACCTACCGGAAATCCGTTGCCCATACCTTTTGCGATAGTGATCAAATCAGCTTCGATGTTTGCGAACTGATGAGCAAAGAATTTACCCGTGCGGCCATAACCAGATTGCACTTCATCTAAAATCAACAACGCGCCAACCTCTTTGCATTTTTTGGAAAGCAAGTGAAGGAAAGATGGATTCGGAACATGAATGCCTCCAACTCCCTGAATACCTTCGATGATAACGGCTGCAAAATCTTTGTTGATGGCATTGACGAAAGCGGTTTCATCATTGAATGGAAGGAAAACAATTTCATGACCGGCATTAAAAGGCGCAACAATTTTTGGATTGTCGGTGGCAGCTACCGCACCAGACGTGCGACCATGAAATGCTTTTTTAAAGGCAATCACTTTTTTTCTCCCAGTCACAAAAGAGGCGAGTTTTAAGGCGTTTTCGTTGGCTTCAGCACCTGAGTTGCAAAGAAATAATTGATGGTTTGGATAGCCTGAAAGCTGACCGAGTTTCTCAGCGAGTTTTTCTTGCAATTCATTTTTAATGCTATTGGAGTAAAAACTGATTTTATCCAACTGCGACTTGATTGCTTCCACAAAGTGTGGATGGTTGTGGCCGATGGAAATAACCGCGTGTCCACCGTATAAGTCTAAGTAATTTTTTCCATTTTTATCCAACAGCCAAGATCCTTGCGCCTTCACAAGCTCAATGGGGAAGAGGGGGTAGACGTCAAAGAGTTTCATTTAAAAGTTTAGAGTTTAAAGTTCAAAGTGAAAAGTTGAAAGTTGAGGTTCATTTTCTATTTAGCTCTAACTTTCTTTATCAATGAAATTAGCATTGCTTTTACTTCCATTACTTCCTTGTTGATTTTTGGATAGTCGTTGTCGGATATGAAGTTCAATTCGTGGCAAAATAGTAGTAGATATTCGACCTCTTGTGATGAACCTAGCGCGATTTGAAGAAAGCTCGCCAAATCTTTTTGAGTGAATTTCCCGCATCCCTCAGCGATGTTGGTAGGTATCGATACAGCCGCTCTTCGAAGTTGACTTACAAGTCCGAATCGCTCTTCCTTGGGAAAGGATTTTGTTAACTCATAAACTACCAAGGCATTTGCATGCGATTTCTTCCAAACTTGCAAATCTTTAAAATTCTGCATTATCTACTCTTTTGACTTTCCACTTTGAACTTTCCACTTTGAACTCCTAACTTTCAACTTTCACCTTTCACCTTCCAACTTTGAAACTTTCAACTTTCAACTTTTTACTTTAAAACACGCTTCCCTTCAATTTCAACCCTGCACTCTCCTCCAATCCAAACATTAAATTCATATTCTGCACGGCTTGGCCGCTTGCGCCTTTTAGTAGGTTGTCTGTAATTGAGTGAATCACGAGTTTGTTTTCAACCTTCTCCAAAAAAAGCAAACACTTATTGGTGTTTACCACTTGCTTCATGTCAACCATTTCATCAGCCACGTGCGTGAAGGGATGACTGCTATAGTAATCTTTGTACAATTTCTTTGCGTCATCTAAACTCATTTGACAATCCAGCACTGATGAAACAAATATCCCTCGCGTAAAATCTCCACGCCACGGCACAAAGTTGACGGCACCGTCAAAGTTTGGCTGTAATGCTCTCAACGTTTGGTTGATTTCGCCCAAGTGTTGGTGGGTGAGTGTTTTGTAGGCTGAGATGTTGTTAGCGCGCCATGTAAAGTGCGTGGCGTCTTGTAATTTTTGTCCGGCACCTGTTGAGCCTGTGATGCCTGTAGTGTGAACTTCTCTTAACAAACCTGCCTTTGCCAACGGCAATAGGCCCAACTGAATGGTGGTAGCGAAGCAACCGGGGTTAGCAATATTTTTTGCAACCTTGATTTTTTCACGCTGAAATTCGGGTAGGCCGTAAACAAATTCTCGTTCATATGCTTTTTCACCCAATCTAAAATCATTTCCTAAATCGATGATGCGTGTGTGAGAAGGAAAAATTTTTTCTGCCAGCAGTTTCTTGCTCTCTCCATGACTAAGGCATAGAAACAACACATCCACAGGTTCAGTGTCACTGTCTGAAAATTCCAA
>JBJTHA010000264.1:0-11751 GCA_046094265.1 Cytophagales bacterium | reverse complement strand
CGTTGATAGCGCTTAGGTTCGGTGGCAAAATGTCGCCTATAATGTTGCCTACGTAAAAATTTCTGAAGAAGTGCCGGTGAAAGAAGCTGGCGGTGGATTGCGTCACGCGAATGCCAAAAAACGAGCTAGTGGTAAATGTGTTATCCACTACTGAACCCTCTGCGATGTAAGCACTACCAGTGCCAGTTATGTCGCGCTCTAATGTCCAAAGGTTGTTCGCATCGCGGGTTACTTTAACTTTTAAGGTATTGTCTGAAGAGTTTGTAACACCATCGGTTCCATTAATGATGATAGTGGAGGTGGCTCCGCTGCTTTTGTACAAACTGATTTCATCGGGCGTACCACCAATGCGCACAAAGTACCCGTTCGATGACACCATTGTTGCATTAGACGATGTCAGGTACACATCAACAAAATTTGCACTAGAAGTATTAAACTGAAGGTTCACATAAAATTCCCATTGTGTGTTCAGCGCTTTCGCGGAAGGTGTGCTAATGTAAAAAGTGCTGTTTGTAGTTGTGTTGTTGGAGCGCAGTTGATTGCTTATCCCATTGCTTACCACAGTCCAATTGGCGGTGTTATCGGGGGTCCAAACAGGATTGTTTGTGTAGTCACCATCGGCAAAGTTATCGGTAAACTGCCCCTTACAAACGAGTGCAGAGAAAATCAACCAATTGATTATGGCTAATCTGCGTATCATGTACAACCAAAAATACTATTTTTACCGCTCAAATTTAAATAGTATGAGAATAGCAGTTGTGGGCGCCACGGGTTTGGTGGGTCAAGAAATTTTGCGCGTGATGGAAGAGCGTGCCATTGAGTTCAGCGATTTGTTTTTAGTAGCCTCTCAAAAATCCGTGGGGCAAAAGATAAAGTTTAAAGGTAGAGAGTACGCTATCATTGGCATGCAAGAAGCCATTGACCTGGTGGCTGACATCGCTATTTTTTCGGCCGGTGGAAATACGTCATTAGAGTGGGCGCCCAAATTTGCCGAAAAAGGAACGATCGTTATCGATAACTCTTCGGCTTGGCGTATGGATCCAACAAAAAAACTTGTTGTGCCGGAAATCAACTGAAATGTGCTGCAATCAGAAGATAAAATAATTGCCAATCCAAATTGTTCCACCATTCAGATGGTGATGGCACTGGCACCGCTCCACGTAAAGTATAAAATCAAACGCATTGTGGTTGCCACGTATCAATCGGTGACAGGCACCGGCAAAGATGCCGTGCAACAAATGATGGAGGAGCGGCAAGGCATCGCCAACGGCATCAAAGTGTATCCGCACAAAATCGACATGAACGCCCTGCCGCACATCGATTCTTTCCTTGATAACGGCTACACCAAAGAGGAAATGAAAATGGTAAATGAAACGAGGAAAATATTGGGCGATTCAACCATTGGTGTTACCAGCACTACTGTGCGCATTCCAACCATTGGGGGGCATTCTGAGGCGGTGAATGTAGAGTTCCATGATGAGTTTGATTTGAAAGATGTTCGTACCATCTTGGAAAATACAGAAGGGGTGGAGGTGCAGGACGATGTGAAAAATAACCTGTACCCCATGCCAATTCATTCGCACGGCCGAGATGAGGTTTTTGTTGGCCGCTTGCGCAGAGATGAATCGCAACCGAGAACGCTAAATATGTGGATCGTGGCAGATAACCTCAGAAAAGGTGCTGCCACTAATGCGGTGCAAATTGCGCAGTATTTGATTGAGAAGAATTTGGTTGCGTTAGCTTAACTCTTTAATCTCCCCGATTCCTTTGCCTTAAAAATTTGAGGCCATTTTAAAAAACCCGAGTTAGCCGATAAAAGTCAGCCATGGGTATGCGAACGGATTCACGGTCTTCTTCATCGATGAGAATTGGAACGTATTTTCCTTGTTGCCATACAAAAACAGAATCTTTTCGTTGAAGTGCTTCATACATTACTGATCCAAATTCGAGCATGCGCTCCCTACCTCGGTCTTTCAGATCGATCTGTACTGTATTTTTTTTATTCACGATTTTGATCCGCAGAAAATCTTCACGGCTCAACACTTCATTGGTGTCAACCAATAGATAGGCTTCATCTTTCAGCCAATTAATCACAATAACAGGATAAATAGCGGGACGCTCGTTACCTTGATACCTGCCGCCAAAGCGATAGGCTTGCCAAGTACCATCGGGGCTGCTGCGGTCGTAATAAATCTGCCGCACATTTCTGAAAAAGAGTTCGGCATCATCATTAATGGTGAACGTGTATTTATTTCGATCTACTTTTTTATCGCGGTCAATTTTGCAGCCCGCCAGTGATATCATCAAAAGTAACAGCCAATAGCGCATGGTTCTAGATTTTGTCAATGCGCAAAATAGCCGTTACCTTCGCAAAAAATAAATTTGAATCAACTATGGAAATCGTTAAAAAATTCTGGTGGGTTGGCCTTTTGGCTGTTTTGGTAATTTGGGGCATTAGCTTGAACAACGGCATAGCTACCAAAGATCAGGTGGTGAAAAGTGCTTGGGGCGATGTGGAGTCTGACTACCAAAGAAGGTCAGATCTAATTCCTAATTTAGTCAATACGGTAAAAGGCTACGCGAACTTTGAACAGGAAACACTTACAAAAGTGACTGAAGCTCGTGCAAGTGCTACACAAGTGAAGATTGATGCCTCGAGCTTAACACCCGAAAATATGGCGTCTTTTCAACAAGCGCAGAGTGGATTAAGTCAATCCCTTGGTCGTTTGCTTGCGGTAGCTGAAAATTATCCTGAGCTAAAAGCCAACCAAAACTTTTTGGATTTGCAGGCGCAACTTGAGGGAACTGAAAATCGAATTTCTGTATCTCGAAAAAGATTTAACGAGGCCGTATTGGCATTTAACTCTTCTATTGTTCGTTTTCCTGGTTCATTAATAGCCAGCATTTTTGGCTTCAAAGAGAAGGGTTACTTCAAAGCAGAAGCAGGCGCAGAAAAGGCACCAGAGGTGAAGTTTTAAGATTAAAGTCAACCAGACAAGAAAAACCCCACGTTTTCAGGTGGGGCTTTTTTTATTAAAATTTAATTGGTTGTTATTTCTTCACTTCTCTATTTTCGTAGCTTTCGATCACGTCACCTACTTTGATATCATTGAATCCGTCAATACCCAAGCCGCAATCGAAGCCTGATTTTACTTCGCTCGCATCATCTTTAAAGCGTTTCAAAGAGGTTAATTTCCCGGCAAACGTAACAATTCCGTCCCTGATCAGGCGTATCGGATTAGCCCGCTTAATGTAACCATCTGTAACCATGCAACCTGCTACCGTGCCCACCTTCGAAATTTTAAAGACATCGCGTACTTCGGCATTGCCCACGATCACTTCTTCCATCTCTTTATCGAGCATACCCTCAATGGCAGCCTTAATCTCGTTGATGGCATCGTAAATGATAGAATACAACCTGATTTCGATCTCTTCGTTCTCGGCCAACTTTCTTGCCGATGGCGAAGGCCGTACTTGGAAGCCCACAATGATAGCATCAGAAGCCGAAGCCAACAACACGTCTGATTCCGAAATTTGACCCACGGCTTTGTGAATGATGCTTACACCAACTTTTGGCGTGGAGAGTTTCAACAGCGAGTCTGACAAGGCCTCGATCGATCCGTCCACATCGCCTTTTACAATAATGTTCAATTGTTTGAACGAACCTATTGCCAAGCGTCTTCCAATTTCATCTAGTGTAATATGTTTTTTCGTGCGGATGCTCTGTTCGCGCAAAATCTGACTCCGCTTGTTGGCAACTTCCCGTGCCTCGCGGTCGGTTTCCATTACCTGAAATTTTTCGCCCGCTTGCGGGGCTCCATCCAACCCAAGTACTTGTACTGGAGTGGAAGGGCCAGCTTTCTGAACACGTTTGCCCGTGTCATCAAACATAGCCTTTACACGGCCGTAATTAGACCCCGCTACCATCACATCACCTACCTTTAATGTACCTGCTTGCACCATTAGGGTGGTAACGTAGCCACGCCCTTTATCTAATTCTGCTTCTATAATTGAACCAATCGCGGGTTTATCAGGGTTTGCTTTTAGATTGAGCAACTCGGCTTCTAACAATACTTTTTCCAAAAGTTCGTCTATACCCACACCTGTTTTAGCGGAAATACCTTGGCTTTGGTATTTACCGCCCCAGTCTTCTACTAAAATATTGATCTTAGAGAGTGATTCTTTTATTTTATCAGGATTAGCCGTGGGCTTATCTATTTTATTGATGGCAAACACTAAAGGAACACCTGCCACTTGCGCATGATTGATTGCTTCTTTTGTTTGGGGCATCACGTCATCATCGGCTGCCACTACAATCACCGCAATATCTGTTAGTTTCGCACCGCGTGCGCGCATGGCTGTAAACGCTTCGTGGCCGGGGGTATCCAAGAACGCGATTTTGTTTCCGCTTTTCGTCACCACATCGTAGGCACCGATGTGTTGTGTAATACCACCTGCTTCAGATGCCGTAACCTTTGTATTTCGGATGTAGTCAAGTAATGAGGTCTTTCCATGATCAACGTGCCCCATGATGGTGACAATAGGCGCACGTGGCAACAATTCTTCTTCGCTATCCAGCACTTCTTCTTCTGCCTCTTCTTCTTCCGTAGAGGTGAATTGCACATCGTACCCAAATTCATCCGCAATTACCGTAATGGCCTCGGCATCCAACCGTTGGTTGATCGACACAAACATGCCCAAACCCATACACGTAGAAATCACATCGTTCACCGATACATTCATTAATGAGGCCAAATCGTTCGCAGAAATAAATTCAGTTACCTTCAGCGTTTTTGAAGATTCCTGCTCTTGCTGCAAACGCTCCTCCTCGGCATCTGATATCGCTTGGCGTTTTTCTTTGCGGTATTTCGCGCCTGTGAACTTCTTTTGATTGCCGCTCAATTTTGCCAACGTAGCTCGGACCTGATCCTGAATTTCCTTGTCGGTAAGTTCAGGCTTGGGCGTGTGCCGTTGATGCGGTCGCGGTCCACCGCCACCTGGCGAACGCTGTTCATTTGCGTTGGGTAAACGTTTGCGCGGGCGCTTCTGAGCGTTTTGTCTCCCAACATCACTTGAAGCTACTGGCTGATTTTTCTTTTCTGTCGGCAGTTGAATTTTATCTACCACCTTCAGACCTTGCAGTTTGTCGGCTTTGGCTTTGATAAGCTCTTGCTCAACTTGTTTTTCCTCAACAACCTGTTTGGGCACTTCAATGGGTGCTTCCGATACAGGCTCTTCTTTTGGTTCCACTTTTTCAGGCTCTTTCTTTTTCGGAGCCTCATTTTCTAAAGCAATTTTGCCCAAAACTTTTATCCCTTCAAGTTTTGGTTTTTCGAGTTCAACCTTTTCGGGCTTGGATTCTTCTTTCGGTTTTACAATGTCTTTTGAACCGAGATTTTTGATCAATACACTTTCTTCTTCCTCTGCTTTTTTCCGATTTATTTCGGGCTCCGCTTTGGGCACTTGCACTTCAACAGGTTTGATTCCGATGGTCAAATGTGAGGCCTCTAACTTTTCAGAAGCAGAAGAAGCGAACTCTTTTGCAAGCATATTAAACTGCTCAGGGCTTAGCTTGGCATTTGGGTTGTTCTCCACCGTAATGCCTTTTTTTGCCAAAAACTCCAAAATGGTGTTATGACCCACATTCAACTTGCGAGAGGCTTGCCCTAAACGAACGGATTTTTCTTCTGCCATGCTCAAATATCAGCTATTTTATTGATTTGCGTGTTGTGTGTGTATGATGGTTATTCAAATTCTTTCTTCAAAACACCTGTAATGGTTTCAATGGTTTCCTCTTCTAGGTCGGTTCTGCGTACAATCTCATCTTTACTTAACGCTAGTACACTCTTGGCGGTGTCCAACCCAATGCGCTTCAGTTCGTCAATGATCCAGCCTTCGATTTCATCGCTAAATTCATCAAGGTCAACATCTTCTTCTTCGGCTACGCCTACATTATCGCGGAACACATCAATTTCCATGTCTACCAAGCGACTGGCCAGCTTGATGTTCAATCCGCCTTTTCCGATCGCTAACGAAACTTGGTCGGGTTGCAAGAAAACTGATACACGCTTGTTTTCGCGATCGATTTTGATGGACGTAATTTTTGCAGGGCTTAGTGCCCGTTGAATGTACAACTCTAGGTTTTCGGTGTAGTTGATTACATCGATATTCTCATTTTGCAACTCGCGTACCACTGCATGGATTCGAGAACCTTTCATGCCCACGCATGCACCTACAGGGTCAATGCGGTCGTCATACGATTCAACAGCCACTTTTGCGCGCTCTCCTGGTTCGCGAACTACTTTTTTAATAGTGATCAAACCATCGTACACCTCAGGAACCTCTTGCTCGAACAATCGTTCTAAGAAAACTGGCGATATTCTTGATAAGATAATTTTGGGGCTACCATTCACCATATCTACTTTGTGCACCACCGATTTCACTGTTTCACCCTTCCGGTAACGGTCTTTGGGTATTTGCTCTCCGCGAGGAATGGAGATTTCATTTCCATCTCCATCAACCAAAAGTACTTCTCTGGTCAATACTTGGTATACTTCGGCCGTCACTAACTCACCTACAATGTCTTTGTACTTTTGGTACACGATATCTTTCTCTAAATCCTTCACCTTTTGAATAAGGGTTTGGCGGGCAGTCGTTACTGCCCTGCGACCGAAGTCCTCTAAATGCACTTCTTCTGCTACTTCTTCACCAACTTCAAAATCGGGCTCAATTTTGCGTGCTTCCGTCAAGCTGATCTTGTCATGATCCCAAATGTCCTCCGATTCATCGTCCACAATTTCGCGGAAGCGCCAGATTTCCAAATCGCCCTTATCGGCATTCACAATGATGTCGAAATTGTCGTCCTGCACATATTTCTTCTTGATCAAATTGCGAAACACATCTTCCAAAATCCTAATCATGGTAGGACGGTCGATGTTTTTTTGTTTGGCAAAATCGGCAAACGATTCAATTAGTGTTGAGGTATCCATACAGTTTGCTAGTTAAACGAAACGGTTACTATTGTTTTTTCTATTTCAGTAAAAGGTATTTCTATTGTGATCAGTTCTTTTTTCCTTGTTTCTTTATTTTCAGTTTCTAACAAAATTTTTTCTTCATCTGCCGCCAGCAACTTGCCTTTCAATATCTCTTTGTCAGCCAGTTGCACTTTTACGCTTCGGCCTATGTTTGCAACATATTGGCGTTTGAGTTTCAGTGGATGATCGATGCCCGGTGTACTTACCTCCAGCGTATACGCATCGGCCACCACATTTTCCTCATCAAGTTTATCGCCCAAATAGCGGCTCAATTGAGCGCAGTCCTCAATGGAAATGCCTTTGTCGCCATCAACAAAGACGGTCACTTTCTGCGGGCGATATTTAGAAACTACCACATCCACCACAAAATGAGCAGGATTGGTAAGTCCAGCTTCAGCCAACTTGCGTATTTTTTGATTCAAATCCATGTTATTCAAACTTTCAATAAACAAAGAGGGGACTTGCGGTCCCCTCTAGCTTAAAATCGTAAGAAGTTTCGTAAAGGTACATGCTTTTTTATTAATCGCAAATTATACAGGTACAGTTCTCATTTCTAGAGATTTGAAAAAAACTGGCTTTGAGACTTATAATGTGCTGGTTTAGTGTATATTATAAAAACGAAGTAATTCGTCATTAAATATCCATAAGGGCAAAGAATAAACTCCATTTCACAAAGGATCAAGTCAGACACGGCTGCAAGAAATCAGCAAGCCCTTGCTACCAAGTTATCAACCTACGAACTACTGTGCCTCTGGCGATTATCCGGACACTCCAGGCACTTAAAAATTTTGATGCAGGAACACAAAAACCCTTGTCTGTCCAACAACGCTCATAGAAAATTGAGCTGTTCTTCAAGTGTATTAAACAACATCTGAAAATAAAATCCTTTTGGCCTACAAATTAGTTTATACTCGAATGGCAGGAAATTTTCTTCTAAAATCTGATTACCTTTCCCTCTTATTTCTATACCATGTCCATTAAAATCCGAAAGCAAGACGCGCTCGATTATCACACCCACGGCCAACCAGGAAAAATTGAAGTAACCCCCACCAAGCAGTTGAGTTCACAACTTGATTTGGCGCTGGCCTATTCACCCGGTGTGGCAGAGCCTTGTAAAGAAATTACTGCACACAAAGAAGATGTTTACAAGTACACGAGCAAGGGAAATTTGGTAGCGGTAATTTCCAACGGTACAGCAGTGCTGGGTCTTGGCAATATCGGGC
Source organism: Cytophagales bacterium (assembly GCA_046094265.1). Taxonomy (GTDB): domain Bacteria; phylum Bacteroidota; class Bacteroidia; order Cytophagales; family Cyclobacteriaceae; genus ELB16-189. Next base: position 3,494 of record JBJTHA010000264.1, on the reverse strand, counting down.
CGGAAGCTGCCAAGCCGGTAATGGAAGGAAAAGCAGTATTGTTCAAAAAATATGCTGGCATCGATAGTTTCGACATTGAAATTGACGAAGAAGACGCTGATGCCTTTATAAAAATTGTGAAGGCACTGGAGCCAACTTTTGGAGGAGTAAACCTGGAAGACATTAAAGCACCCGAGTGCTTTAAAATAGAAACCGAACTACGTCAAAAAATGCATATCCCAATCATGCATGACGACCAGCACGGCACAGCCATCATTTCCAGTGCGGCTTTGATCAATGCATTAGAAATAGTCGGCAAGAAAATGGGTGATATTGTGCTGGTAGTAAATGGTGCCGGTGCCGCTGCCGTCTCTTGTACCAAACTGTATCTGGCACTAGGCCTGAAAAAAGAGAACCTGATCATGTGCGACAGCAAAGGCGTCATTCACACAAATCGTGAAGGGCTGGATGCCTCCAAACTTGAATTTGCCACTGATCGAAAAATCTCAACACTGCAAGAAGCCATTAAAGATGCCGATGTTTTTCTGGGACTGTCAGTAGCTGACATCCTTACGCCAGATGATGTACGCACCATGGCGAAAGACCCCATTGTGTTCGCGTTGGCAAATCCCAATCCGGAAATCGCTTATGATCTGGCGAAAAAATCTAGGACGGATATCATCATGGGAACCGGCCGGTCAGACCATCCCAATCAAGTGAATAATGTGTTGGGCTTTCCCTATATCTTTCGAGGTGCGTTGGATGTACGCGCCACTGAAATTAACGAAGCCATGAAGTTGGCGGCCGTGCACGCGCTTGCCGCACTTGCAAAAGAACCTGTACCCGACATTGTTTTTCAAGCATACGGTACTGATAAATTACAGTTTGGAAGAGACTACTTAATTCCAAAGCCACTCGACCCAAGGTTGATTACTACCATTTCGCCAGCCGTTGCAAAAGCTGCGATGGACTCCGGTGTGGCCAAAAGTCCCATCCAAGATTGGGGTCAATACCATCACGATTTGCTCAAGCGCATTGGCATCAATCAAAAACTTACTTCGCGTATCATCGACCTCGCCAAGAAAAAACCAAAACGTATTCTATTCGCAGAAGCAGATCATCATAAAATTTTGAAGGCTGCTCAAATTCTACAAGACGAAGAGATTGCCAAACCCGTTTTACTGGGCAGCACAGTTGATATTGAGCGTCTCATCAAAGAACACAACTTGGACTTGAGCCAATGTGAAATCATTGATCCGCGTGAAGAGAAAGAACTGACAGCCCAATACGCAAAGGCTTACTTTGAAAAACGCAAACGCAAAGGCATTACTGCGAAAGAAGCTGAACGCGCCATGCGCGATCGCAATACTTTTGGCGCCATGATGGTGGAGTTTGGAAAAGCCGATGCGCTGGTCAGCGGCCTCACCAAAGATTACTCAAAAACCATTTTACCTTCATTGCAAATTATTGGCATGGGCGAAGGCGTGAGCCGTGTTGCCGGCATGTACATTATTATGAATAAGAAAGGCACATTTTTCTTTGCCGATTGCAGCGTAAACGTAAACCCAACTGCCAATGAGCTGGTAGGAATCATTGGATTGGCGGCACGTGGTGTAAAGTTTTTCGATATTGAGCCGCGCGTGGCTGTGTTATCGTATTCGAATTTCGGTTCAAGCAAAGGCGAAATACCCGAAAAGGTGCAGCAAGCAGTGCGGCTGGCAAAAGAAAAATACCCACATCTCGTTTTAGACGGAGATATTCAGGCCAACGTGGCGTTTGATACCGAGTTGCAAAAGGAAATCTACCCTTTCAGTGCGTTGGCTAAAGAAGGTGCCAACACGTTGATTTTCCCGGACCTTGCCTCGGGCAACATTGCATACAAACTATTGATGGAGATTGGCGGAGCAGAAGCCATCGGTCCGATTTTATTGGGCATGAAAAAACCCGTGCATATTTTACAGATCGGTAGCTCCATTCGCGACATTGTGAACATGGCTGCTATTGCGGTGGTAGATGCACAATTGCATGAGCGGAATGAGCATCTCTAATTTGAAAATTTGAAGATGAGCCAATTTGAAAATGCGTGAGTATTAAAACGCAGCGGCAATCATTTTCAAATTTCGATATTGATTCATTTCCAAATTTATTTGCTATTTTTCATGCTTATATTTTAGCATGATTGCGTACTTAAAGGGAAAACTCGTTTACAAGGCACCGTCTTATGCGGTTATTGATGTAAACAGCATCGGTTATCACGTACATATCTCTCTAACCACATTTGGCGAGATCAAAGACAAAGAAGATATTCAACTGGCCACGCATTTTCACGTGCGCGAAGATGCCCAAGTGTTATATGGTTTTGCCTCGGAGGCAGAAAAGCAAATGTTTGCGCACTTGATTTCAGTGAATGGTGTTGGGCCAAGCACTGCCTTGGTGGTTTTGTCTTACCTACCACCCGATGAGCTCAAACACGCCATCGTTCGCGAAGACGCTGCCGCACTACAGGCAATAAAGGGAATTGGCGGAAAAACAGCTCAACGGCTGATTTTAGAACTGCGCGACAAGCTGAAAAAAGAAGGGGAAGAAATCGCTGCAAATACCGGGGTGGTGCGCAATACGGTACGGCAAGAAGCGTTATCTGCGTTGGTTACTTTGGGTATTGCCAAACCAGCCGCGGAAAAGAGTGTCGATGCTGTGCTAAAAAGAGTGGGCAGCAACGTTCGTTTGGAGGAGTTGGTAAAGCAAGCATTAAAAAACGCCTAAACAGTTTTGATCGGAATTATTCGAAAGCTTAGCTACAGCCTTGCGCTGGGGATTTGCCTTTTGACAGGCGGTGGCGTTACTATTGCCTATGCCCAGCGTACGGATACCACACGCACAAAAGCCGACTCTGCGCGCTTCAAAACCATCAACCCCTACTTGCCCAACTACAGGTTAAACGACCGCTATGGCGACCCGTTTTCAAACTACTCCACCCAATCGCCACTGTACCTCAAAAACCCAAAATCTTTTGGGGTAGACTTACAGATCGACACCGGTTTCAACTACAACATCCGCGAGCGCATTGGCAAACTCAACTACCGGCCTGCCTCCTCCATGTCGTTTGGCGACTTTAGCCAACAGCAAGACGCACAATTCAGAAAGAGTTATTGGCAAAACAAAAGCTTGACGCTGGATGGTGAAAGTGCCGTAAGTGGCCGCAATTTGTTGCCCAAGTTATATGTGAGTCCGATACTGGATCGAATTTTTGGCGGCAGCTATGTGGAGTTGATACCGCGGGGTTTTGTGACGTTGGACTTGGGGGCGCAGTTTCAAAAAATTCAAAACCCAAGCATACCCATTCGTCAGCAAACCAACGGTGGTTTTGAATTCGATCAGCAAATTAGTTTGCAAGTGCAAGGGAAGGTGGGCGAGAAATTGAAGGTGACCACCAACTTTGACAACAACAACTCCTTCGATTTTCAAAACAACCTGAAAGTAGAGTACACGGGCTTTAAGGAAGACCTGCTGAAGAA
>JBJTHA010000263.1:0-2566 GCA_046094265.1 Cytophagales bacterium | reverse complement strand
AATCTTACCCTTCCGGGTTGGATGAGGACGAACTTTGCGAAAAAATTAAGAATGTGTCGGTGCTGGGCATACGCTCAAAGACCCAAGTAACATCCAAAGTGATTGATAGCGCCAACCGCTTGATGGTGATAGGTGCATTCTGTATTGGTACTAATCAAATTGATCTAAAAACCGCTACCAAAAAAGGCATTGCTGTCTTCAATGCACCGTTCAGTAACACCCGTTCGGTGGTAGAGTTGGCAATAGCCGAAATGATTCTACTCATGCGCAACATCATCGACAAGTCGGCCAAAATGCACCAAGGCAAATGGGATAAATCGGCAAAGGGTAGCTTTGAAATACGCGGCAAAAAGCTCGGCATTATTGGCTACGGCAATATCGGCTCTCAACTTTCTGTTTTGGCCGAAAACTTAGGGATGAAAATTTTGTATTATGACCGCGAAGAAAAACTAGCGCTGGGTAATGCCACCAAGTGCCGGTCGTTGAAAGAATTGTTGATGCAAGCGGATGTGGTAACGTTGCACGTAGATGGCCGTGATGCCAACACCAACTTGATTGGTGAGACGGAATTCAAGTGGATGAAAAAAGGTGTAATCTTTCTGAACTTGAGTCGCGGCCATGTGGTTGATGTGAAGGCATTGCGCGCCAGCATTTTGAGTGGAAAAGTTGCTGGATGCTCGATTGATGTGTTCCCGTACGAACCCATCAGCAACGATGAAGAATTTGTTTCAGAGTTGCGCGGCCTCCCCAACACTATTTTGTCTCCTCACATAGGCGGCAGCACCAGTGAGGCGCAAGAAAACATCGGTAATTTTGTTCCGGGTAAAATGATGGACTACATCAACACTGGCAGCACCAGCAACAGTGTAAACTTCCCTAACTTAACGTTGCCCACGTTGGAAAACGCTCACCGATTGATCCACATCCACAACAACGTGCCCGGCATTTTGGCAAAAATCAACAAAGTGTTGGCCGATAACGGAATAAACATAGTAGGCCAATACTTGAAAACGAACGAACGCATTGGCTATGTGATTACTGACATCAACAAAGAATATAACAAAGACGTGATCAAAGATCTTCGTGCCATTGAGCACACCATAAAGTTTAGGGTGTTGTATTAGCAGATTTTTTGTTGTACACGATCAGCGCAATATAAATCAGATTATTGGTCATTGTCTTGTTCAACAGTTTGTCATTGTTTACCGACTTTGGTAAAATGCCATGCAGATAATCGTAGGTGTAACTTTCCCTCAACCTCGTGGAAAGAATTGTACCGTCTGAAAGCGTGAGGTTATTCGCTGAGAAGTACCGGGCGATTGCATTGAATTGTACAGAAGATGTACCAGTAGGCGAAATATTGATGAATTCATCCGCCCAATACACTCGCTTAAACGGGTTTGTCACACGATCGTAAGTTAAGTCGAGATTTCCGAGCGACCCAAGATTCCTCCTGATGTTGGTAATGTTTTCGCCCGTAAAAGTAACCAGATAATTCACCCCTTTCCACATAATGGATTGCAACTTTGTGCCGTTGTGACTAAACAAAATTGAATCTTTGTAGAACTGCCCATTGGAGCGCCAACGGGTGCGGAGCTTTGAAAATATGCCCGATGCCGAATACACCAAGGTGGTGAGACGGAAAGTGAAACCATCGGCACTGATAAACCGCACCTGCGTTGAGTCGTTGAAATATTGGTATTGAATGGAGGTGCCATCGGTAACTGAAATTGATTGAAGCACGCCCGTGTCGTAGTTGAAGGCGTAGTCTTCGAGGTCTTGCCATTGAACACTTGCAATGGTGTATCTGTCAGCGTCCAAATCTGGTCCGCAACTGGTGAATGCTAGAGTTATCGCAAGAAACGCCAGTGACCTCATTTGTAAAAGCAAAATCCACTTCAGGCTTGGAAGGGTGTTTTAGAACCCCATATTAAGACAAGTTTTGAGCTGCCACCTTTCGCAACCTTCTTCTGTTAACCTGATTTTTGGTCGAGGTACTGATGGCAAGCATCAGCATGAGGCCTGATTTTGAAAAGCAGCTTCACTCGGTATTGTATTTATTGTTAAGTTCCAAAAACGTGTCCCAAACCCGAGTGGATTTCGATATAAAAGTAAGGAATAGTGCGCGACCTACAATGCGCACGCTAAATGTTAACCATTTACTAATGGTTGACGTAGCGACTTGAGGGGAAGCGAGGATCAGCTACTTTTTTGTGCAACTCTATGTAAACGAACGAGCTACTCGCGATTACCAGTTTCTACGACTCTGAAACTAAACCGTGTTACTTAATAATTTTCGTAATCACATCTGACTTTTAAATGTGGTCAACTCACACGATGGCAGTTTGTTATAGGTTACTGTAATGTTCAGTAATTGAACCAAAAAAACACAAAGTCGTAAATCAGGTTGAATTCACGAATTGTTGAGGTTCCGAGCGGATGGTCGCTCAATCTCTCGTTGCCGTTCGTTGTTCATGGTTGCTCAAAAGTAAGATTTTTCTAGTTTTTCTCTTGGTGACACGGTTGTTTCTTCAATAAATTTCAACTGAAGTTCAATCATTTGTAC
>JBJTHA010000262.1:0-4225 GCA_046094265.1 Cytophagales bacterium | reverse complement strand
GAAGTGTACAGTAGTATCCAAAATAAGTTTGATATTTCCATTCGCAACAATGGAAGTGTTTACATCGCATCAAACGAAAGCGAGCAACAATTAATTCACGAACTCCACCAAGTAATGCAGCAACGGGATTACCCATCAGTGCTAATGAGTCAATCGGAGTGTATCAAAAAATGGCCTGCACTAAAAACCGATTACTGTAAAGAGGCAATTTTTTTCCCTGCGGAATTAAGCGCGGAACCGGAATTTCTAATCCACCGCTTGTTGGAATTTATGATCCGCACAGAGCAGAACTTTACGTACATGCCAGCCACAACCGTAGTAGCTTGCGAAAATACTACCGCGGGAACAAAAATCTTTACCAACAAACAAACCCTGCACGAAGCCAAAAAAACAGTGGTCTGCAATGGAGGCGAATTTCGATTATTGTTTCCAGATTTATTTGCCAACAGTGGGATTGTGATGAGCAAACTCCAAATGATGCGCACTCAGGTGCTGCCAACCGTAAACCTAGGAGGAAACATTTTGACGGGTCTTACCATCCGCAGGTACGAATCGTTTCAAGAGCTCCCTTCTTTTAAAAGTATAAAAACACCCGATGAACTGGCGGAACTTAAAAAGTGGGGAATTCATATTTTATTTAAACAAGCAATCGACCGTTCCATTATCATTGGAGACTCGCACGAATACGCATCGGTAACCGAATCGGATGATTTAGGCTTTACACAAAAAGAATACATTAACCAGCTGATGCTGGCAGAGGCGCAGCGCATTGTTGCTTTTGATGTACGGCAAATTGCGCAAACATGGTCGGGCTTTTACCCACAACACCCTGAGAAAGATATTGTGGAAATTGACATCGAAGATAACATTCACATCCGTACTGCCATCGGAGGAAAGGGGATGACCTCGGGCGCGGGTTATGCAGAAGCTAGCCTTTACAAAATCTTTAACAAGTAACTTGTAACTTACGATTCCTTAAAATGTAAATTGAAATCGTTTTGTGGTTTAACTTTCATACACACACTAATTTTTGCGATGGTAAAAACTCCATTGCTGAAATGGTACAAACAGCCGAACAAAATTCGTTGGTGTCACTTGGGTTCTCCTCTCACGCTCCAGTACCTTTTGATTGTAAGTGGTGCATGCGTAGCGAGCAGCTTACAAATTACCAGCATGAAATTAAGCAGGCAAAATCACCGTCAACCATTGAAATCTACAATGGCCTTGAAGTGGATTATATTCCCAATGTAATTGCCCCAACCGATTTTGCACTTGATTATTCCATTGGCTCAATTCATTTTGTAGATCAATTTAAAGATAATGTGCATTGGGAGATAGATGGAAACCATCAAATTTTTTTAAAGGGATTGGACGAGATCTTCAATAACAACATACAAGCCTGCATCACCCGGTATTTTGAACTAACACGCGAAATGCTCATAAAGGCACCGCCCACCGTGTTGGGGCATTTAGACAAAATTAAAATACAGAACCTAGAGGGTAAATTTTTTAACGAATCAGACAAATGGTACCAACGGGAAATTAAAGAAACCGTGCGCATCCTTCAATCGGTGGGTACCATTGTGGAGGTAAATACCCGAGGCATCTATCAAAAAAAATCTACCACCACTTACCCCAGTCCTTGGGTCATCGATTTGCTCATAGAAAAAAACATCCCGCTTACTATCAGCTCCGATGCACACCACTATTCTGACCTAACCAATCAGTTTGAAGAAACCCAACACTGGCTGAGCGCAAAAGGCTTAAAAAAAATACATGCCTTGGTCGGAGGCAACTGGAAACCTTATAACTTTAGCGAAAAAGGAATTGAATTTTGAAACCTATCCATCCCATTACTAAGTGGCTCAGTAAAACCCATGGTATTTGGTTTACGGTTTATGCCTCGCTCTCAGCTTTTTTGTTGTACACCTGTGTGTATGCTTTCCGCAAAACATTTGCAGCCGCTACGTTTGAAGGATTGGTTTTTGCAGGCATTAGCTATAAAGTTTGGTTGGTGACGTTTCAAGTAGTGGGCTACGCGCTTTCAAAATTCATTGGCATTAAAATTATTTCTGAGCTAAAAGCACACTCTCGTTCCTTAGGAATTTTGTTGATGGTGAGTATTGCAGGCATTTCTTGGTTGCTATTTGCACTAGTGCCACCTCCCTATAATTTCATATTCCTGTTTACGAATGGCCTTCCACTGGGCATGGTGTGGGGAATGGTGTTTGGCTATTTGGAAGGAAGACGAATGACTGAAGTATTGGGCGCATCGTTGGCCGTGAGTTTTATTTTTTCGGCTGGCTTGTGCCGATCTGTGGGGGGCTTCATCATGCGCGACTGGGGCACATCTGAATATTGGATGCCTTTTGTGGCAAGTTGTCTTTTTTTTCTACCACTCTTGTTGTTTCTGTACTTGCTCGACAAACTGCCCCCACCATCTAAACTGGATGAACAACTCCGCACCAAGCGTGCACCTATGAATGCCGAGGAGCGGAAAAAATTTACGTCAACATTTTTACCAGGCATTATCCTATTTGTCCTATCTTATGTTTTGCTTACTGCCTTTCGCGATTTCAGGGATAACTTCTCTGCAGAAATTTGGAAATCGCTGGGTTTAGGTAATGATCCTTCCATTTATACCTCTACGGAAGTGCCTGTTTCATTTGCCGTGCTAATTTGCATGGGAAGTTTAATGCTCATCAAAAACAACAAACTTGCTTTACTGGTAAATCATGTGATCATTGCTTTCGGCATGCTGTTGATTGGTGTGGCCAATTATTTGTTCCGGCAACAAATCATCGAACCCAAAATATGGATGGTGTTGATTGGATTGGGTTTGTATTTGGGTTACATTCCTTTCAACAGCATTTTCTTTGACCGCCTGATTGCGGCTTTTCAATATACCAGCACGGTAGGTTTTATCATGTACTTGGCCGATTCCTTCGGTTACCTAGGGAGTGTAGGTGTTTTATTTTTTAAGGAATTCGGATACACCGAATTGAGTTGGCTGCGCTTTTTCGTTTCGGGCGGATATGTTGTTTCTATTGTTGGTACGGTGCTGATTGTGGCATCCATGCTATATTTTTATTTCAAACATAAGCGGTGGTCAACCCAACTTCAGCAGTAAGAAGTTTGGTTAACGTTAGGCCAATGCTAAAATTTCCAATACTTGCGGGATGCGTTGAATAATGTGGGTGTGCGGCACGGCCATCAATTGTTCTTGCGAAAACGAGCCTGAAATAATACCGATCACGAGTCCGCAACCTGCGGAAGTGCCCTCGCCCAAATCAGAAATAGTATCGCCAATTTTAGCTACACGCTTTACATCTGTAACTCCGGCTAACGACATCGCTTTGAAAATCAAATCTGGATGTGGGCGCCCATACGGTACCTCATCGCTTGTCACGCTGCCGTCTATCAATCCGTTTTCTTTCCAACCTAATCGGGCTAGTAGGGCATCAACAATTGGACGGTCAAACCCTGTATCAACCATTACTTTAATCCCATGCTCCTTTAGTTTCTTGAAAGTTTCACTCACCCCTTCATTTTCTTCCACGCTTGGGTCATTTTGGTAGAACGAAATCATGTCGCTAACAAAAACCGAATGGATGTGCGTGATAAATTCATCTGTAATCGTGTGGTGCTGAATTTTCTCGAGCAACTCGCGAATTGCAATCGGCTTAGGGATGCCCATTACTTTATTCGCTTGTTCTATCGTAATGTTGAGCCCTAGTTTTTGAAAGGCACCTTGAAGCGTTCGTTGAACATCAAAATTCTCTTTCACGGTAGTGCCTGCCAAATCAAATACAGCTAAATCAATATGCATTTTCAATAAATTTCAACTAAGGTAATCTTTCGCTCTTGAAAATTGCAATGCCGCTGCCGGAATTAACGATTTCATAAACTACGCTTTACCTTTCATTATAAAACGACACGCTATCTTTATTGCCAACAAATAAAATATGACTGACACAGAAAAGAAAAAAATTGTGGAGGAGGTTTTTTCACTATATGAAAACCTGGGACAATTTGAATATGTAGGAGAACCTGTTTCCTTGGTTGAGCACATGTCGCAATCGGCTCAATTGGCGATGAATGATGGCCATGATGACGAAGTGGTTTTGGCGGCTTTCTTTCATGACATTGGGCACATGTGTGCGTTAAAAAGCGACAACGATGCGATGGGGATCTACGGTGTAAAGAGTCATGAAAAAGTAGGAGC